>JAHEXN010000092.1 GCA_023252095.1 Actinomycetes bacterium
CGCGGGCTCGTACGTCGTCGCAGGAGACGTCGACCCGGCGATGCTGGCCACGCTGACGGCCTGGTGCGCGGCCAGAAACGTTCTGCCCGAGTCGATCCTCGTCGAGCGCCAGACGCTCGAGGACCGGTTCCTCGACCTGACCGGCAGGAGCCTGCGATGACCACGGCACCGCTCGACGTCTCCCCCCGCCCGGGATCGGCTCCCGTCAGCGCGATGCTCCGCGCCCAGGCCGGCATGGAGCTCCGGCTCATGCTCCGCAACGGCGAGCAGGTGCTCCTGACGCTGGTCATCCCGCTGCTCCTGCTGGTCATGGGCACCAAGGCCGACCAGGTCGTCGACCTCGGCCCCGGCCGCACGATCGACATCATCGCGCCGGGGGTCCTCGCCCTCGCCGTGCTCTCCACGTCCTTCACGTCGCTGGCGATCAGTACAGGCTTCGACCGTCGCTACGGCGTCCTCAAGCGGCTCGGCGCGTCCCCGCTGCCCCGTTCGGTGCTCCTGCTCGGCAAGGTCGGCGCAGTCGCGGCTGTGGAGGCGATCCAGCTCGCCGTGCTCGTGCCGACCGCACTCGCGCTGGGCTGGGAGCCGAGCGGCGGAGCCGTGGCCTGGCTGTGGGCCCTCGCGCTCGTCGTCGCCGGCACTGCCGCGTTCGGCTCGCTCGGGCTCCTGATCGCCGGCACCCTGCGCGCCGAGGCCACGCTCGCCGTGGCCAACCTCGTGTACGTGCTCCTGCTCGTCGGTGGCGGGCTCATGGTCCCCCTGTCGCGCTACCCCGAGGGCGCGCGTCAAGTCATGGAGCTCGTGCCGTCCGGTGCGCTCGGTGAGGGGCTGCGCGAGGCGTTCGCCGGCGGGTCCGGCGTCGCGCCGCTGGCGGTGCTCGTCGTCTGGTCCCTCGTCGCGGGCCTCGCGACGGTCCGCAGCTTCAAGTGGGAGTGAGCACGTGAACGACCAACCCCTCTGGCGCCGGCTCTGGACCGCATTCCTGCGCCTCTTCGACCACGTCGAGCGCTGGGCGTGGGCGTCCGTCGTGGCGAACTCCGTCATCATCTTCACCGGTGGCGTCGTGCGATTGACCGGATCCGGCCTCGGCTGCCCCACGTGGCCGCGGTGCACGGAGGAGTCCTTCGTCCCGCACCGATCGCTGGGCCTCCACGGCGCCATCGAGTTCGGCAACCGTCTGCTGACCTACGTCCTGATCGCCGTCGCGATCGCCACGTTCGTCGCCGTCTGGCGCTGGGCGCACACCTCGCGCTCGCTGCGGCGCCACGCGGCGATCCTCGCAATCGGCGTCCCGTTCCAGGGTGTCGTCGGCGGCATCACGGTGTTGACCGACCTGAACCCGTGGATCGTGTCGATCCACCTCCTGCTCTCCCTGGCTCTCGTCGCCGGCTCGATCGTCCTCGTCCTTCGAGTCAGCGAACCTGCCCGCTCCGCGATGACCGGGCTGCCGGGGCGGCTCGTCGCGCTCGTGTACGTGCTGACCTGGGTCGCCGTCTACCTCGGCACCGTCGTCACGGGCAGCGGTCCGCACGCGGGTGACGCCGAGGCGCCACGGAACGAGCTGGACCCCCAGCTCTGGAGCCGGATCCATGCGGGCTCCGTCTGGGCTCTCGTGATCGCCACGATCGTGCTCGTCGTGGTCCTCCGCGGCACACCCGCCTTCCGTGCGGCGCTTGTGCTGCTGGGGGTCGAGCTCGCGCAGGGCCTGATCGGGTACGTCCAGTACTTCACCGACCTGCCGATCGCGCTCGTCGCGGCCCACCTGGTCGGCGCCGCGGTGCTCGTGGCCACGGCGACCTACGTGCTGGCGCGCTCCTGCGGCGTCGGGATCCCAGGCCCAGGCGCGGGAGTTCCCGTCGTGAGGGACGCCGTTCGCGGCTGAGCCCGCTCAGACGGGGCGCAGGCGCCCGGTGGGCACCTCGATCTCGAGCCGCCACGCATCCTCGTCCGGACGACCCACGACCTGGGCGTTCGCCGCCTCGCCGACGACAACCCTGGTCGGATCGACCTCGAGGACCACGACCCTCTGCTCGGGGCCGTCGTCGGTCGTGAGCAACCAGGTCCCGCCCAGCTGGCGCATGCTCAGCTCGTCGATCACCGCCGCCGCCTCGTCCCAGTCCGGCGTCGGGTCCGCGAGCGAATTCCCGATGAGACCTCGTGGAACGACGTCGTCACCCACCATCTCGAGGTAGCCGATCGTCTCGCGGTCTCCGGAGCGGCGGTGGGGCACCCAGTCCGCCGGGATCACCGCCGGCTCAGCCGATGAACGGGTCAGCCGCGGCCGCCACGAACAGCAGCGCGAGGTACGCATTGCTGAAGTGGAACAGGCGCATCGGCTTGATGATGCTGAGGTCCTCGGTGTCGCGCGCGCGGCTCTGCAGGTCGTAGGCCTCGACCATGAACACGATGCCCAGGCCGATCGCTGTGGCCGGGTAGAACCAACCCATGCCAGCCACGGGCCAGAGCGCCAGCGACGTCGCCAGCATGATCCAGGAGTACGCCACGATCTGGCGGGCGACCTCGCGCGACGTGGTGACCGACGGCAGCATCGGGACGTCGGCCGCGGCGTAGTCGTCGCGGTACCGCATGCCGAGCGACCAGAAGTGCGGCGGCGTCCAGAAGAAGACGATGAGGAACAGCACGACCGGCGTCCAGGCGAGCTCGTTCGTGACGGCGGTCCAACCGATCATGGCCGGGAAGCAGCCAGCAGCCCCGCCCCAGACGATGTTCTGCGACGTGCGGCGCTTGAGCAGCATCGTGTAGCCGACGACGTAGAAGACGTTGGCCGTGAGCGCGAGGCCGGCCGAGAGCCAGTTGACGAAGAAGCCCAGCCACAGGGTCGAGACCACACCGAGCACGAGACCGAAGACCAGGGCCCGGTCGGTCGTGACCTGGTGGCGCGGCAGCGGCCGACGCTTCGTGCGGTTCATCTTCTGGTCGATGTCGGCGTCGACGACGCAGTTCAGCGCGTTGGCGCTTCCGGCCGAGAGCGTGCCACCGACAACGGTCGCGACGACGAGCCAGAGGTCGGGGACCGCCCGGGCGGCGAGGAACATGACCGGCACCGTCGTGAGCAGCAGGAGCTCGATGATGCGGGGCTTCATCAGGGCCACGTAAGCACCGACGACGTCACGGGCGGACGTCACGGCACCGGGCGGCGACTGCGGCTGTTCGACATCGACGAGACTCACGCGCGCCAGTCTAAGCCACCCGAGTAGGCTCGACGTGACGGCGTCGCCCACCACGGGGCGGCCCACGTTCCGCCTTCTCGAGGAGCTCTTTCGTGACCTCTGCCTCCACCCATGACAGCGTCCCGCTCGACTGGTCCGATCTCGACGCCCGCGCGGTCGACACCGCCCGCCTGCTCGCCGCCGACGCGGTTCAGAAGGTCGGCAACGGTCACCCCGGAACGGCCATGAGCCTCGCTCCTGCCGCGTACCTCCTCTACCAGAAGGTCATGCGGCACGACCCGAACGATCCGGACTGGATCGGTCGCGACCGCTTCGTGCTGTCGTGCGGCCACTCGAGCCTCACGCAGTACGTGCAGCTCTTCCTCGCGGGCTACCCGATGGGGCTTGACGACCTCAAGAGCCTGCGCACGTGGGGCAGCCAGACCCCGGGCCACCCGGAGTACAAGCACACGCCCGGCATCGAGGTCACCACGGGCCCGCTCGGTCAGGGCATCGCCAACGCGGTGGGCTTCGCGATGGCCGCCCGTCGTGAGCGTGGGCTCTTCGACCCCGAGACCGCGTCCGGCGAGAGCCCCTTCGATCACCGTGTCTACGTGCTCGCCTCCGACGGCGACCTGCAGGAGGGCGTCTCCGCCGAGGCGTCGTCGCTCGCGGGCCACCAGGAGCTCGGCAACCTCACCCTGATCTACGACGACAACCGCATCTCGATCGAGGACGACACCGACGTCGCGTTCAGCGAGGACGTCGCCGCGCGCTACGCCGCCTACGGCTGGCACGTGCAGACCGTCGACTGGACCTCGAGCGGCAGCTACCACGAGGACGTCCCGGCGCTCTGGGACGCGATCCAGGCGGCCGAGGCCGAGACGTCGCGCCCGAGCATCATCGTCCTGCGCACGATCATCGCGTGGCCCGCGCCCAACGCCCAGAACACCGGCGCGTCGCACGGCTCGGCCCTCGGCGCCGATGAGATCGCCGCGACCAAGGAGCTCCTCGGGTTCCCCACCGACGAGTCGTTCATCGTCGAGGACGACGTCCTGGCGCACGTCCACGCGGCCCGCGACCGTGGCCGCGCCGCCCACAAGGCGTGGGACGAGCAGTTCTCCGCCTGGGCCTCCGCCAACGGCGAGGCCGCCGCGCTCCTCGAGCGCCTGCGCTCGCACACGCTGCCCGAGGGCTGGGACGCCGACCTGCCGACGTACGAGACGTCCGAGAAGGGCGTCGCCACCCGCGTCGCCTCGGGCGAGTTCCTCACCGCGGCCGCTCCCCTGCTCCCCGAGCTCTGGGGCGGCTCGGCCGACCTCGCGGGCTCGAACAACACCACGCCCAAGGGCGAGCCGTCGTTCCTGCCGCCGCGGCGCTCGACCGGCAAGTTCTCCGGCGACTGGTACGGCCGGGTGCTGCACTTCGGCATCCGTGAGCACGCGATGGGCTCGATCCTGAACGGCATCGTCCAGCACGGCCCCACGCGGCCCTACGGCGGCACGTTCCTCGTGTTCAGTGACTACATGCGCCCCGCCGTGCGCCTGGCCGCGCTGCAGCAGCTTCCGGTCACGTACGTCTGGACCCACGACTCGATCGGCCTCGGCGAGGACGGCCCGACGCACCAGCCGGTCGAGCACCTCGCCTCGCTGCGCGCGATCCCGGGTCTCGCCGTGGTTCGTCCCGCCGACGCCAACGAGACCATCGCCGCCTGGCGCACGATCCTGGGCCACCAGGCGCCCGCCGCGCTGGCCCTCAGCCGTCAGAACCTCCCCGTGTTCCCGCGCGGCGGCGACTGGGCCGACGCCTCGCTCACCGCCAAGGGCGCGTACACGCTGGTCGACGCCCCGAACGGGGAGCCCGACGTCGTGCTCGTCGCGACCGGGTCCGAGGTCCAGCTGGCCGTCGCGGCCCGCGAGACCCTCGCCGAGCAGGGCATCGGCGCCCGCGTGGTCTCGATGCCGTCGCGCGAGTGGTTCGAGGCGCAGGACGCCGCGTACCGCGACAGCGTGATCCCGCCGGCCGTCCGCGCCCGTGTCGTGGTCGAGGCCGGTGTCTCGTTCGGCTGGCGCGACGTCGTGGGCGACGCCGGTCGCATCGTCGGGCTCGAGCACTTCGGTGCCTCGGCCGACTACCAGCGCCTGTACGACGAGTTCGGCATCACCGCCGAGGCCGTCGTCACTGCCGCGACCGAGTCGATCGAGGCGGCGGGCCACACCGGTGGCGTGCCGTTCTTCGCCCGCCCGACCGGCCCGGTCCTGCCCGACACCTCCCACTGATCCCGTTCGACCCCTCACCGTTCGACTCCGACCCGCAAGGAGCACCATGAACGCACGACTGAAGTCCCTCAGCGACGCCGGAGTATCGATCTGGCTCGACGACCTCTCCCGCGAGCGACTCGCGACCGGCAACCTCCAGACGATGGTCGACGAGAACTCGGTCGTCGGCGTCACGACGAACCCCACGATCTTCGCGGCCGCGCTCGCCAACGGCGAGCGCTACGCCGAGCAGGTCGCCCAGCTCAAGGCCGCCGGCGCCGACGTCGACCAGACGATCTTCGAGCTCACCACGACCGACGTCCAGCAGGCCTGTGACGTCCTGCTGCCCGTCTACGAAGCCACGGGTGGTGTCGACGGCCGGGTCTCGATCGAGGTCGACCCCGGAGCAGCGCGCGACACCGACGCCACCGTCTCGCTCGCCGAACGGCTCTGGGCGCGCGTCGACCGGCCGAACCTCCTGATCAAGATCCCCGCGACGGAGGAGGGACTGCCGGCGATCGCCGCCACGATCTCGAAGGGCATCAGCGTCAACGTCACGCTGATCTTCGCGCTCGAGCGCTACCGCGGCGTCATGGACGCCTACCTGTACGGCCTGGAGCAGGCCGCCGCCGAGGGCCGCGACCTGTCGTCGATCCACTCGGTCGCCTCCTTCTTCGTGAGCCGCGTCGACTCCGAGGTCGACGGCCGGCTCCCGGCCGACAGCCCGCTGCGGGGCAAGGCCGCCCTGGCGAACGCCCGCCTGGCGTACGCCGCGTACCAGGAGGTCTTCGGCAGCGACCGCTTCGCCGCCCTGGCCGCGGCCGGCGCCAACCCGCAGCGTCCACTCTGGGCGTCCACGGGGGTCAAGGACCCGAACCTCCCCGACACCCTGTACCTCAGCGAGCTCGTCGTCGCCGGCACCGTCAACACCGTCCCGGAGAAGACCCTGCTGGCGTTCGCCGATCATGGCGAGGTCACGGGCGACACCGTCACCGGCACGGCTGCCGAGTCGCAGCAGGTCATCGACGAGCTCGAGAAGGCCGGTATCTCGTACGACGACGTCGTCGCCAAGCTCGAGACGGAGGGCCTGCAGAAGTTCGACGACTCGTGGGCCGAGCTCGTCCAGACCGTGACCGACGCGCTGGCCCAGGCCTGATCATGGGCGGCGTCCACGTCTCAGCCCCCGTCCGCTCCTACGAGACGGTCCTGCGCCGCCTCGTCGACGAGCGGTTCGCCTCGCGACTGTCCGACCGCGATCCCACGTTGTGGGGACGCGCCGCGGAGGAGGAGTCCGCCAAGCGGCTCGCCTGGGTCGACCTGGCCCGGACGTCCCGGCCGCTCCTGCCCCGCATCGCCGCGGCGCGCGACGACCTGCGCCACGCGGGGTTCGACCACGTCGTGCTCTGCGGCATGGGCGGCTCGTCGCTGGCGCCGGAGGTCATCTGCGCCACGGCCGGCGTCGAGCTGACCGTCCTGGACTCCTCCGACCCCGACATGGTGCGCAGCGCCGTCGGTGACCGTCTCGAGACCGCGGTCGTCGTCGTGGCGAGCAAGTCCGGCGGCACGGTCGAGACCGACAGCCAGCGCCGCGCATTCGAGCAGGCCTACGAGGACGCCGGGCTCCCGGCGAAGGACCACATCGTCGTGGTCACCGACCCGTCCTCGCCACTCGACGAGTACGCCACGGCCGCCGGGTACCGCGTCTTCCGCGCCGACCCACAGGTCGGCGGCCGGTACTCGGCGCTCACGGCCTTCGGCCTGGTGCCCTGCGGGCTCGCGGGCGTGCCACTCGCGGGTCTGCTGGAGCAGGCCGCGCAGGTCCACGACGACTACCTGGCTGACTCCGTCGAGAACCTCGCCCTGCGCCTGGGTGTGCTGCTGGGCGTCGCGGCCGACAACGACGTCGACAAGCTCGTCCTCGTCGACCACACGGGTACCGGCGTGGGCAACTGGATCGAGCAGCTCGTCGCCGAGTCCACCGGCAAGCACGAACGTGGTGTGCTGCCCGTCGTCACGACGCCCGACGCGCTCGGCGCCGTCACGCCCGACTGCGTCGTCGTCGCGATCGGCACCGAGGAGGTGCCTGAGTCCCCCTCGGGCTACGCCGCCGCCGTCGACCTGCCGCTCGGCGCCCAGATGCTGCTGTGGGAGGTCGCCACGACCGTCGCCGGCGAGATCATCGACATCAACCCCTTCGACCAGCCCGACGTCGAGAGCGCCAAGAAGGCGGCCCGCGGATTCCTCGGTGGCGACGTCGAGCTCCCGGCCCCGGCCGCGGTCGACGGCGACATCCAGCTGTTCGGCACGAGCGCCACGACGGTCGAGGAAGCGCTCTCCGAGCTCCTGGGGCAGGTGCAGGGACCTCTCGGCTACCTCGCGCTCCAGGTCTACCTCGACCGCTGGACGCACGCCGATCTCGCCGATCTCCGGGCGCCGCTCAGCGAACGGCTCGGCCGTCCCGTCACGTTCGGCTGGGGCCCGCGCTTCCTGCACTCCACCGGTCAGTACCACAAGGGTGGCACCCCCACGGGCGTGTTCCTGCAGGTCACGGCCGCGCCGAAGCCCGATCTGGCGGTCCCGGGCCGTGACTTCAGCTTCGGCGACTTCATCGCGGCCCAGGCGGTCGGCGACGGCCAGGTGCTGGCCGAGCGCGGGCGGCCGGTGCTGCGCCTGCACCTCACCGACGTGCCCTCCGGACTGGCGCGCCTGCGGGAGCTGCTGGCATGACGCAGCTGCAGGTCGTCGACGACCCGGCCGCGGTCCTCGCCGCTGATCTCGAAGAGCGAGTCGCGCAGCTCCAGACTGCCGGAACCTCTCCGCGGATCGCGCTGACCGGCGGCACGATCGCCAACGAGACCTACGCCAAGCTGGGCGCGAACCCGCGGGTCGACTGGTCGCGGGTCGACCTCTGGTGGGGCGACGAGCGCTTCGTCCCGGCGGGTCACGCCGACCGCAACGACCAGCAAGCTCGGGAGGCGTTCCTGGACCGCCTCGGCGTGCCGGCGAACCGCATCCACGCGACCCCCGCGCACGGCTGCGACCTGAGCCTTGCGGAGGCTGCCGACCAGTACGCGGCGACGCTGCCCGACTCGTTCGACCTCGTGCTCCTGGGCGTCGGGCCCGACGGTCACGTCGCCTCGTTGTTCCCCGGCTTCGCCCAGCTCGACGAGCGCGACCGACGCGCCGTCGAGGTCTTCGGCTCCCCCAAGCCGCCCGCCGAACGAATCTCGCTCACGTTCCCCGTGCTCAACGCCGCCGACGCGGTGTGGTTCGTCGCGTCGGGCGAGGGCAAGGCCGAAGCAGTCGCCAAGGCACTCGCGCCCGAAGGCACGGTGCACGCGACTCCGGCCCGCGGAGTCGCCGGACGCGTCGAGACCCGTTGGTACCTGGACCCGGCAGCCGCGTCGCTGATCTAGAAGATCAGGTCGCCGGACTTGCGACGCGTGCGCAGGAGGTCGAGCGCCTCGTCGAGGATCTGCTTGGCCTCGTCGTCCGTGCGACGTTCCTTCACGTAGGCCAGGTGCGTCTTGTAGGGCTCGGTCTTCTTGGCCGTGGGCCGGTTCTCGGCATCGACGCTCGCGGGGAGTCCGCAGCGCGGGCAGTCCCACGACTCCGGCACCTCGGCCTCCATCGCGAAGACGAGCGAGGTCTCGTGGTCGTTGGCACAGAAGTACAGGATGCGCTGGCGGGGAGCGGCCTCGCCGCGCTCCGCCTCGCCCATGGGTCCGGAGCCGATGCGGCTACCGCGAATCGCGCCCGTGGCCATCAGTTGCTCACCTTGAGCAGCAGGCCCAGCGCGAACACCGAGACGAACCACACGACGGCGATGCCGACGGTGATGCGGTCGAGGTTGCGCTCGGCGACGGAGGAGCCGCCGAGGGAGCTGGAGACGCCGCCACCGAACATGTCGGAGAGGCCGCCGCCCCGGCCCTTGTGCATGAGCACGAGCAGGATCAGCATCAGGCTGCAGATCGTCAGCACGGTCGAGAAGAGGAGGATCACGGGGAGGCTTCCAGTTTCGGGGAGGGGGTGGAGCGGGTCAGGCGCCGGACACGTCCGGCAGGTTGTAGAAGCGCGCGATGCCCGCGAACTCCTCGGCTTGCAGGCTCGCCCCACCGACCAGGGCCCCGTCCACGTCGGGCTGGGCCATGATCGATGCGACATTGGCCGCCTTGACCGATCCGCCGTACAGGATACGCAATCGATCGGCCGCTTCGGACGAGAAGGTCTCGGCGACACGCGAACGGATCGCCGCGCACACCTCCTGGGCGTCCTCGGGAGTGGCGACCTCACCGGTGCCGATGGCCCAGACGGGCTCGTACGCCACCACGAGGTCGGCGACCTGCTCGGCGCTCAGGCCGGCCAGCGAGCCGTCGACCTGCGCCAGCGTGTACGCGACGTGCTCGCCGGACTGACGCACCTCGAGGCCCTCACCGACGCACACGATAGGCGTGATGTCGGCCGCGATCGCCTTGACCGCCTTGGTGTTGACGACCTGGTCGGTCTCACCGTGGTGCTCACGGCGCTCGGAGTGGCCCACGACGACGTAGGAGCAGCCGAGCTTGGCCAGCATCGCGGCGGAGATCTCGCCGGTGTAGGCGCCGCCGTCGTGCTCGGAGACGTCCTGCGCGCCGTAGCGGATCGAGAGGTGGTCGCCGTCGACCAAGGTCTGGACGCTGCGGATGTCGGTGAACGGCGGGATCACGACGACCTCGGACTTCTCGAAGTCGTGCTTCTTGTCCTGCAGCGTCCAGGCGAGCTTCTGGACGAGCACGACGGCTTCCTGGTGGTTCAGGTTGCTCTTCCAGTTGCCGGCCATCAGGGGCGTGCGCGTCATGACGTCTTCTCCTCCAGGATGGCCAGACCCGGAAGGGTCTTGCCCTCGAGATACTCCAGGCTCGCGCCGCCGCCGGTCGAGATGTGACCGAAGGCGTCATCGGCGAAGCCGAGCTGACGCACCGCAGCGGCGGAGTCCCCGCCGCCGACGACCGACAGGCCCGCGGTCTGCGTGAGCGCCTCGGCGACCGCTCGGGTGCCCCCGGCGAACGCCGGGAACTCGAACACGCCCATGGGGCCGTTCCAGAACACCGTGCGGGCGCCACGGACATGGTCGGCGAAGACCTTGGCGGCGTCAGGGCCGATGTCGAGCCCCATCTGATCGTCCGGGATCGCGTCGGCCGCGACGACCGTGGCCGGCGCGTCGGCGGAGAACGCGGGCGCGACGATGACGTCGCTCGGCAGGACGAGGTCGACGCCCTGCGCGGCCGCGCGCTCGATGTACTCGCGGGCGACGTCGAGCTGGTCGGACTCCAGCAGGGAGGAACCCACGCCGTGGCCCTGCGCGGCGAGGAACGTGAAGACCATGCCACCACCGATCAGCAGCGAGTCGGCCTTCTCGAGAAGGTTGTCGATCACGCCGAGCTTGTCGGAGACCTTCGACCCGCCGAGCACGACGACGTACGGACGCTCCGGCGACTCGGTGAGGCGCTTCAGCACCTCGACCTCGGCCTGGACGAGCCCGCCGACCGCGGCGGGGAGTCGGGTCGCGACGTCGTACACGCTGGCCTGCTTGCGGTGCACGACCCCGAACCCGTCAGAGACGAACACGTCGGCGAGGGCCGCGAGCTGGTCGGCGAAG
>JAHEXN010000093.1 GCA_023252095.1 Actinomycetes bacterium
ACGCACGAGATCTCGCGCCTGGTGGGTCGCTCCCTTCGCGCCGCGATCGACACGACGGCGCTGGGTGAGAACACCATCACGATCGACTGCGACGTCCTGCAGGCCGACGGCGGCACCCGCACCGCGGCCATCACGGGCGCCTACATCGCCCTCGCCGACGCCGTGCGTCACCTCGACGGCCTGGGTGCGCTCAAGGGCGACCCGTTGCGCGAGTCGATCGCCGCGGTCAGCGTCGGCATCATCGACGGCGTGCCGATGCTCGACCTGCCGTACGTCGAGGACGTGCGCGCCGAGACCGACATGAACGTCGTCATGACCGGCTCGGGAGCCTTCGTCGAGGTGCAGGGCACCGCGGAGGGTGCGCCGTTCGTCAAGGCCGAGCTCGACGCGCTGCTCGAGCTCGCCACGGGCGGATGCGCCGAGCTCACGCGCCTGCAGCTGGAGGCCCTGGCGCGATGAGCGGCGCCCAGGTCGTCCTGGCGTCGAACAACGCCAAGAAGCTGGCCGAGCTGCAGCGCATCCTCGCCCCGCTCGTGCCCGGCCTCACGGTGCTCGGTCTGGGTGACGTCGCGTCGTACGACGAGCCCGCGGAGACCGATCCGACGTTCGCCGGCAACGCGCTGATCAAGGCGCGAGCGTGCGTCGAGGTCACGGGCCTGCCGGCTCTGGCCGACGACTCAGGGCTCTGCATCGACGCCCTCAACGGCATGCCCGGGGTGCTGTCGGCGCGCTGGTCCGGCGTCACGGGCGCGGGCAAGGACCAGGCCAACAACGACCTGGTCCTGAGCCAGCTCTCCGACGTGCCCGACGTCCGGCGCACGGCGCGATTCGTGTGCGCCGTGGCGCTGTGCCTCCCGGACGGCACCGAGGTCGTCGAGCACGGCGAGATGCCCGGTCGCATCCTGCACGCGCCGTTCGGTGGGGGCGGCTTCGGCTACGACCCCCTGTTCGCGGCGACGGGCTACGACGTCTCCACCGCCGAGCTCGAGCCGGCCGAGAAGGACCGCATCAGCCACCGGGGCCACGCGCTGGCCGCGATCGCCCCACGCGTCGCAGCCCTGCTCGGCTAGTCCAGGGCGCGCAGGACCGTCTCGGCGATCGCCTGGCTGCCGCCGAGGTCCGGGTGCACGCCGTCGGGCGTGCGTTCCTCGGGCAGCACGCCGTCCATGCGGACGAACTCGCACCCGTGGCGGTCGGCGGCTGCCTCGACGGCCGCGGTGACGTCGTCGGCGTACCGCAGCTGCAGCGGGCCCCACGGCGGCGCGAGGACGACGACGCGCGCCTCGGGGTAGGCCCGGGTGAGGCGGCCGAGGAAGTCGTCGGCCGCCGCGAGCACGACCTCGGGATCGACCTCGACGAGATCGGTGCCGTCGCACCGCGCCCAGTCGTTGCGTCCGCCCTCGACGACGATCAGGTCCGGCGGCGGCTGGTCGAACACCCCAGGCCGGTCGCCGAACGTCGTCCCGGCGCAGCCTGCGCCGGGACGCTGGTAGCCCGAACCGGCCTCGGCCAGCACCGTCGGCGTGTAGCCGAGCTCGCGGGCCACGAGGCTCCACCACGCCTGGAGCGGGCTGCCGGGCTCGTCGTTGTAGCTCGCCGAGATCGAGTCGCCCACGACGACCATCGAGCGCGGGTCGCCAGCCCGCGCGCGTTCGCTGCCGGGCTCCACGACGACCAGCACGACGGCGATCGCCAGCATGCCCAGGACGGCTCCGGCGACCCACCACCGGCGCCGGCCCAGCCACGTGTCGCGCGTCATCGTCAGTCGGTCTTGGGGAGCCCGTCGGGGGTGCACAGGTCGCCGATGTCGCTCGTGCGGTCGGCCGCGACGAGCTCGAACATCTGCCCCGACCGGTCGGCGTCCCACCGCACGGAGAAGTCCCGCAGCGGCACGGTGCAGTTCAGGCCGTCACCGCCCATCGCCGACGACAGGCCACGGGCGAAGCGCACGAGGTCGAACGTGCTGACGTCCTCACCGATCGTGAGCGAGGCCGCACCGCCCTTGTTGATCGCGACGTAGCGGAACGGGTTGAGGACGTTCGACGGCTGCTTGAGCTTGGCCGCGAGGCTGCCCATGACTTCACGCTGGGCCTGCACCCGCTGGATGTCCTGGGTCGCGTAGGAGTGCCGCGAGCGTGAGTAGCCCAGCGCCGTGGCGCCATCGGCCTCCTGGCAACCGGCGGCGATGTCGATGCCGGCGTCGGGGTCCGCGATGGGCTCGGCCGGGCAGATCTCGACCCCGCCGACGGCATCGACGACCTTGACCAGGCCGCCGAAGCCGATCTCGAGGTAGCCGTCGATCCGCAGCCCCGTGCTCTGCTCGATGGTCTGCACGAGCAGCGACGGCCCGCCGTAGGAATAGGCGGCGTTGATCTTCGTGGTGCCGTGGCCCGGGACCTCGACGAGCGAGTCGCGCGGCACCGAGAGCAGCAGGGCGGGTCCGTCGCCGACGTGCAGGATCATGATCGTGTCGGTGCGGCCGTTGCCGCCCTCGTCGCCGCCCGTCGCGAGCTGGGCCTGTTCCTCGGCGGTGAGTCCGGCGCGGCTGTCCGAGCCCACGACGAGGTACGTCGTGCCAGGCTGCTCCGCCGGGCGGTCGCCACCCGGGGCCACGTCGACCCGGGAGGTCGTGCGGAGCGCCCAGAAGGGGGTCGCCACGAGGAAGACGAGCCACAGGACCACGAGAAGCACCGGGATGCGGATCCACCAGCGGCGCTTCTTGCGGGGACGCCCACCGGTGGGCGGTGCCGGGGCGCGGCGACCGGGCGGTGGCAGGTTCGGCGGCGGCAGCTGTGACGGCGGTGCCGGCGCGGCGCGGCGGGGTGCTGTCGACGGCTTCCCGTCGTAGAGCCAGTCGTACGACCCGTCGGTCGGCTGTTGCGGCATGCCAGAACGGTAGCGCCGACCGGCGGCCGAGGCAGGGAGGTCGCCGCTCCGTCACCCACGGCGTCCCGAAAAAGTCCGGCACGTCCCGGCGTGCCCTCAAGTGGAGGTCGAGACTTCTGTGGTCCACTGGTCGCGCTCAGCACCTTCCCCCGTGAGGACGACATGCCTGACGAACGCTCGAGCGCGAGTTCGGTCGCGCCCACGCGCACCGCCGCCGACGAGTCGGCGCGCGTGCAGTTCCGCCGGGCCCTCGTGCTCCTGGTCATGACCGTCGTGGTGCCGGGATCGGCCCAGATCGCCGCTGGCGACCGTCGCATCGGGCGCATTGCGCTGCGGGTGTGGCTCGGGCTCGTGGTCGTGACGGGGCTCGGTCTCGTCGTGGCGTTCCTCTCCCGGTCGCTGTTCCTGAGCCTCGTGCTCGACCAGCGCGTCCTGTTCCTGGGCCGGTGGATCATCACAGCGGTGGCGATCGCGTGGGTCGTCCTCCTGCTCGACGCGTGGCGCCTCGGCATGCCCCTGCGGCTCCCGCAGCGTCGCAGGCTCGCGATCACGGCCGTCAACGGCGTGCTGTGCTTCGTCGTGGCGGGCTCGCTGCTGTTCGCCGCCAACGTGCTCGCCGCTCAGAACCACCTGATCGGCACGGTCTTCGCGTCCGAGGACGTCAGCGACGCGACGGACGGCCGCTACAACATCCTGCTGCTCGGCGGCGACTCCGGTGCGGGCCGCGAGGGCATGCGTCCCGACTCGATCAACCTCGTGAGCGTCGACGCCGAGACGGGGCGCAGCGTCATCGTGAGCCTGCCCCGCAACCTCCAGCGCGTGCCCTTCCCGGAGGGCACCGTGATGCACGAGCAGTTCCCGGACGGGTTCGTCGGCGAGGACGAGGACGAGGGGTTCTACCTCAACGGTGTCAGCACGTGGGCCAACGACCACGCCGAGCTGTTCGGCGACGTCGCCGACCCGGGCCTGCTGGCGACGACGCAGGCCGTCGAGGCCATCACGGGGCTCACGGTCAGCTATCACGTCTCGATCAACATGGAGGGCTTCGCCCAGCTCGTCGACGCCGTCGGCGGCGTCACGGTCGACGTCAAGCAACGCACGCCCAAGAGCGGCATCAACGAGCGGACCAAGGGCTGGATCGAGGTCGGCGAGCAGGAGCTGAACGGTGAGGAGGCGCTCTGGTACGCCCGCAGCCGCAAGGCCGACAACGACTTCGCCCGCATGGGGCGCCAGAAGTGCGTCATGAACGCGATGGTCTCGCAGCTCAGCCCGCAGAAGGTCCTGCTCAACGTGCAGGACATCGCCGAGAGCAGTGCCGCCCTCCTGTCGACCGACATCCCCGCGTCCGAGCTGGACCAGTTCGCCGGGCTCGCGCTCGAGGCCCGCAAGAACCCGATCTCGACGGTCTCGATCGTGCCGCCGGCCGTCGACACGACCGATCCCGACTTCGACGTGGTCCGCCAGATGGTCACCGACGCGATCACGACCGCCGAGGGGCAGGACGAGCCGCCGTCGGCGTTCGAGACCGTCACGGCGGTCCTCCCGCAGCCGGAGCGCTCCGAGGAGGAGGCGGCGGCCGACCCGACGCTCGCCAACGACACCGAGAACCTCGCCGAGACCTGCTAGGACGCACGGCTCCTTCGTCGCCGCTCCACCGGTTCGTTCCTCACCGGTGCCGGGCTTCGCCCGGGCGCCTGCCTCGCCTTCGGCTCGGCCCATGGTTGCCGACAAACACCCACGGTGACGGTCCGCGGGAAGAGATCCCGACGGCCTACTTCGCCTCGTAGGCGTCGACGACGTCGTCGGTCGGGCCGTCCATCACGACGCGGCCCCGCTCGACCCAGACCGTGCGGCTGCAGGTGTCGCGGATCGACTTCATCGAGTGGCTCACGAGGAACACCGTGCCGGCGTCATCGCGGATCTCGCGGATGCGGCGCTCGCTCTTCTTGCGGAACGCCTTGTCGCCCACCGCGAGGGCCTCGTCGACGATCAGGATGTCGTGGTCGCGGGCCGTCGCCAGGGCGAACTTGAGGCGCGCCGTCATGCCGGAGGAGTACGTGCGCATCGGCAGGTCGATGAACTCCTCGAGCCCCGCGAAGGCGACGATGTCGTCGTGCCGGGCCTCGATCTCCTCGCGGGAGAAGCCGAGCGCCAGACCGCCGAGGATGATGTTGCGCGAGCCGGAGAGCTCCTTGACGAGCGCCGCGCCGACGCCCAGCATGCTCGGGCGCCCCGCGGCGCGCACGGTGCCCCGGGTCGCCGGGGTCAGGCCCACGATCGCGCGCATCAGGGTCGACTTTCCGGATCCATTGGCGCCGATCACGCCGACACTGTCGCCCTCGTGGATCGTCAGGTCCACGCCCCGCAGTGCGTGCACGGTGCGGGTGCTGCGGCCACGGTGCAGCAGCCCGCCGCGGGAGTCGCCCGATGAGGCGCGCTTGCCCGTCGCGAGCACCCGGTACTCCACGTGCAGGTCGTCGACCACGACGACGGGTCGGCGGCCTGACTCAGTCGGTGCGGCCATAGCGCTCCTCCGCAGACCAGAAGAACAGCACGCCCGCGACCAGCACCGCGACCGACCAGATGCTCGCATACAGCCAGAACTCCGGAGGCGCCTCGAAGGCGGGGTCGTCGAGCAGGATCCCGCGTGCCAGCGTGAGGAACTCGTGGAGCGGCACGAACGAGGCGACCCGCAGCACCAGTGGGTCGTCGGCGAAGCGCTGCTCGATGCTGAAGAAGATCCCGGTCGTGTAGAACGTGATCCGGGTGATGAACGGCAGCAGGTTGTTGAGGTCGCGCACGTGCACCGTGAGGCGGGCTGCGATGAGCGCCAGGCCCGTGTTGAACAGGAAGAACAGGGCCGTGAGCGGCACGAGCAGCAGCCAGCTCGCGCTCACGGGGTGCCCGAAGACCGCGACCGCGCCGACCATGATGGCCAGCATCGGCACGAACTGCAGGAGTCGCTGCAGCACGACGGCGACGGGCAGCGCCATTCGCGGGAACGCCAGGCTCTGGACCAGGGCCGTGTTGCCCGTGATCGACTTCGCCCCGCTCGTGAACGAGGTCGCGAAGAACTCGAACAGGAACACCCCGATCACGAGGAACTCGACGAAGTGCGGCGGCCGGCCGCTCGAGAGCAGGATGCCGAAGATCGTGCCGTAGAGGCCCGCGTTGAGCAGCGGCTTGAGCACGACCCAGGCCATGCCGAGGCGGTTCTGCTGGTTCTCGGCCTCGATGCGGAACCGGGCGAGCGCGTAGATGAAGGACCGTCGCTGCCAGACCTGCTTCAGGTACTCCGGCAACGGGGGCCGCCCGCCGACCACGGTCAGCGGAACCGGGCCCGGCATCGTCACGGGGACGAGCGCGTCACGGTCGGTGGTCACCACGACACCGGACGCTAGGGGCCCGAGTCAAACAGTCGGGGTCCAGATGGTGGCCTGCTCCTGAACGGCCACGCGCTCGACGGCGTCGGCGTCGCCACCTCGACACAGCACGAGGGAGCCGCCGCCCCGGCACGCGGCCACGAGGAGCCGTGCGTCACGGGCGACGTCGCCCTCCGTGAGCACTAGGCGACGGGGGTCGGGGGGAGTGGCGAGCAGGTCGGCGTGCGTGCCAGCAAGGCCCGTCAGCTCGATCGCCTCGTCGTCGGCGCTCGGGAACGACAGGCCGAGGTAGATGTCGGGGTGACTGGGGACCTCGGCGCCGATGTCCCAGAATCCCTGGGGCGGCTGGGGGAAGCGGACGCCGAACGGCAGCAGGGCCGAGGCGACGCGTTCGGGCTCGTCGGCCGCGAGGTCCGGACCGGTCACGGCGATCCGGGCGTCACGCTCGACCACGACCGCACCGACCTGCCAGGCCGACAGGAGCCAGACGACGCGCAGCCAATGGGTCGGCAGGCCGATCCGCACCCGGGTGCCGATCACGGCCTCGAGGTCGTCGATCAAGAAGTTGGCGGTCTTCGCGACCCAGTTGGCGGTCGTGACGCCGCTCAGCTCGACGCGTTCGCCCGTGTCGAGGTCGTAGTACGTGACGAGCGGCGAGGTGGGCCGGTCGACGCGCGCCGCGAGATCGACGAGCGTGGCGCTCATCGCGGGGTCGTGACGGCGCGGAGGACCTCCGCGACACCCGCCTCGGCGACATCGACGAATCGGGCCTCCGGCACCCGGGCCGCGACGGCCTCGACGGCGTGGCGGATGACGGGGTCGGACCCCAGCACGGCGACGGTCGTCTCGTGCGACGCCTGGACGGCCTCCACGACGCGGTCGGTGACGGCCCAGGTCAGGGCGACGACGGCGGGCTCGCGCGACCCGCCGACGGGCAGGCCGGCGTGGTACTCGTCGTGGTGCACCGCGCGGGAGCCGTCGTCGTCACTCACGACGTAACGCATCTCGCCCCGGTCGTCGCTGAGCGGGAGCAGCGTGAAGCCCAGGCTCCGGCGCTCGGCCAGGGCGGCGACGGCGTCGGTCAGCGTGAAGTCGGCGTGCAGGAGCTCGGTCCGCATGATCCGCAGCGCGATCTCGTCGTCGTGGGCCCGCTGCCAGGCCGCACCGAACGCGAGCTCCTCGAGCGCACGGGCGACGCCGTAGGTCGGTTCGTGGGCGGGGTCGGTGAGGAAGGCGTCGATGTCGGGGGAGCGCTTCAGGCCGTCGGCCCAGGAGTCGCGGGTCGTGGGAGCGACGACCGTGAGCTCGCACCGATCGGCGAGGTCTCGGGCGAGGCCCGTGCCGGCGGCACCGGCGAGCAGGACGAGTCGCATGGGGCCCATCGTGCCGTAATGGCAGTGCGACACGCCGTCGAGGGCCTGAATCTTGACCATTCGGCTTGACGTGTGGCAGTTGAGGGACTGTAATCACATGCATGTCATTCGATCTGGGCCTGCCGGTGGGCGACACCGAGGAACTCCTGTGGCAGGAGCGCGCTCTGTGCGCCCAGACTGATCCCGAGGCGTTCTTTCCCGAGAAGGGTGGGTCCACTCGCGAGGCCAAGCGCGTCTGTCTGACGTGCGACGTCCGCAGCACCTGCCTCGACTACGCGCTGCAGCACGACGAGCGCTTCGGCATCTGGGGCGGGCTCTCCGAGCGCGAGAGGCGCAAGCTCAAGAAGCGCGCCTGAGGGGCCAACCGCTGGTCCAGTAGTGTCGACGCTCGTGGACGACGAGCAGGTGATTCCGGCGTGGCGCAGCAGTCCACCCACGGTCGCCGCGGTCCTCGTGAGCCATGACGGAGCGACCTGGCTGCCCAAGGTCCTGTCGTCCCTGGCGGGTCTGAACCACGCGCCCACGGCATGGCACGCGGTCGACGTCAGCTCCACCGACGGGTCGGCCGAACTGCTGCGTCGCTCGTTCGGCGCGGAACGCATCACCTACGCGCCGTCGGGCACGGGCTTCGGCCAGGCGGTTCGGCTCGGACTCGCGGAGCTGCCCAGGACCGACTGGATCTGGCTGCTCCACGACGACGTCACGGTCACGCCCGGCACCCTGGCGGGCCTGCTCGACGAGGCAACCTCGGCCGACGACATCGCGATCGTGGGCCCGAAGATCCGCGAGTGGCCCTCGCTGCGCCGACTGCTGGAGGTCGGCCTGACCCTCTCCGGCACGGCTTCGCGCGAGACGGGTCTGGAGACCGGCGAGCCCGATGCGGGCCAGCACGACTGGGCCGAGGACGTGCTCGCCGTCAACACCGCCGGCATGCTCGTGCGGCGCGACGTCTGGGACGAGCTCGGCGGGCTCGATCCCGAGCTGCCGCTGTTCGCCGACGACCTCGACCTCGGATGGCGCGCGAACCGCGCCGGCCACCGGGTCCGCACGGCGCCCGGCGCCGTCGTGTTCCACGCCGAGGCGAGCCGGCGGCGCGTCCGCGAGCGCGGCGCGGGTGATCCGCCGCACCACGAGCGGCGTCGGGCAGAGATGTTCACGGTCCTCGCGAACGTCTCGACCCGCCGGTTCGCGTGGCAGTACGTCCGTCTGTTCTTCGGCTCCCTGCTGCGGTTTGTGGGCCAGCTCGTCGGGCGGAACCCCGAGGGCGCCGCCGACGAGCTGCTGGCACTGCGGGCGATCTACCTCCACCCGGCCCGTCTGAAGCATGCGCGCCGCTGGCGCCAGTCCACGGCCCGTCGCGGACACGAGGACATCGCCCACCT
Source organism: Actinomycetes bacterium (assembly GCA_023252095.1). Taxonomy (GTDB): domain Bacteria; phylum Actinomycetota; class Actinomycetes; order Propionibacteriales; family Nocardioidaceae; genus Aeromicrobium. Next base: position 9,025 of record JAHEXN010000093.1, read on the forward strand.
GTTCCCCCCGTGGTGGCAGCCCTATCAGCACTCGTGGGACGGCCTCATCGAGGCGATCCGTGCGGCCGTGCGCCCGGAGACCACCGAGACGGTCGGCCGCCGCACCTACGTCGAGGACTCCGAGGACGGCGAGGAGCCCGAGCTGGACGAAGGCCCCTCGATCTGGCGGCGTCACCCGTGGCTCACCGCCACGGCCCTGCTGACGATCGCCGCCGTCCTGGCGGCGCGCCCCCTCGCGCCGGGCCTGTCAGGCGGGGCCCTGCTGCCGGCCCCGGGCACTGCGGGCGGCTGGTGGGACCTCGTGCTCCGCGGTGCGCACGACACCGGGCTGCCGTCCCTCGCGTTCGCCCCTCCCTACGTGCTGCTGCTCGGCCTCGCGTCCGTCCCGGTCTGGTTCGCTCCGGAGATCCTGATCTGGGTGCTGCTCCTGCTCGCTCCGGTCCTCGCGGGCCTGACGGCGCACCGGCTCGCTCGGCTCGTCAGCAGCCAGCGGCCCGCCCGCATCCTGTTCGCGGTCTCGTACGCCCTGGTCGTGGCGGCCGGCGGAGCGATCGACCAGGGCCGGCTCGGCACCGTCGTGGGGCTCGTGGTGGCCCCCGTCATCGTCAACGTGGCCCTGCAGCTCGTGACCGTGCCGCACTGGCAGACCGCGCTCCGCCTCGGGATCTGGGTCGCCGTCGGGGCTGCGTTCGCCCCGCTCGTCCTGCCGATGACGGTCGTGGCGCTGGTTGTCGTGCTCGTTGCCCGTCGCGGGCACGAGCAGCTGCGCGAGCTCGCGATCCACGTCGGCGCGTCGCTCGGCGTCGCTGCGGTGCTGCTGGGGCCGTGGCTCGTGCAGCGGACCCTCCATCCCACGCGGCTCTGGTGGGACGCGGGCGTCGCGGTCTCGGCCGACACCTCCCTGCCCTCGGCCGTGCTCGGGGGCTGGTCCGGCCCGGGCTCGGCCCCGGGATGGATGGGCGTCTCGATCGTCGTGATCGGCGTCCTGGCCCTGCTGCCCGCCCTGACGCGCGACGAGGTGCGCTGGGCGTGGGCCGTCGGCCTGATCGGCCTTGCGGCAGCCGTCGTGGGGCACCTGGTCACGTACGGCACCCCGAGCGGGGCACAGGACATCGCGCCGACCCTGGCGCTGCCGTCCGGCATCTTCCTCGGCGCGATGCTCGCGGCGGCCCTGCTGGCCTCCGAGGAGCTGGAGTTCCTGCCGCGTCGGCTCGCGGCGGGAGTTGTCGTCGTGGCGCTGGTGTTCCCCGTCGCTGCCGGGGTCCACTGGCTCGTCCGCGGATCCGGTGACCCGCTGACCGACTCATCCGTCGAGATCGTGCCGGCGTACCTCGCCGAGCGCAACGGCTCGACCCTCGTGGTGCGGGGCGACCTCGACGACGGCGTCCGCTACACCCTGGTGCGCGGTGGCGGCCAGGAGCTCGGCGAGGAGGCCATGATCCGGTCCTCCGACACCGCCGACGACGTCCGCACCGCGGTCGACCGGCTGCTGAGCGCCCCTTCGGCCGATGACGTGCAGGTCCTGCTCGACGCGGGCATCACGGCGGTGTACCTCCCCGACGCCGACGACCGGCTTGCCTCGCGCGTCGACGCGGCACCCTCGATGCAGCCCGCAGGCAGCGAGAGCCCCACGTCGCGGGTGTGGACCATCGAGGGCCAGCCGGGCGACCCGTCGCGCGACGTGACCTGGTGGCGGCTCGGACTGGGAGCCGTGCAGGTCGCCGTCTGGCTCCTCGCCCTGGTGCTCACCGCGCCCGTGCGTCGCAGGCCCGAGCCGGAGCCCTATGACGACGAGGTCGACGACGAGACCGACGGCGCGGCGGTGGTCCTGAAATGAGCAGGCGTCGTGCGGTGCAGCGTCGGGTCGACGTGGAGGCGCTGAAGGTCCTGGCGCTCCCGCTCGTCGCGGTGCTCCTGGTGGTCGTGGGGGTCGTGATCGGTCCGGCCGAGCCGGGACCCACGGGTCCGCGCGAGGTCTC
>JAHEXN010000094.1 GCA_023252095.1 Actinomycetes bacterium
GGCCTTTGTCGTCCCGGCGGGTGCGGGCGCGCGGTGGTGCCCGGTCGCTGACGCGGCTGGGCCTTTGTCGTCCCGGCGGGTGCGGGCGCGCGGTGGTGCCCGGTCGCTGACGCGGCTGGGTCTTTGTGTTCCCGGCGGGTGCGGGCGCGCGGTGGTGCCCGGTCGCTGACGCGGCTGGGACTTTGTGTTCCCGGCGGGTGCGGACCTGCGGTGGGTGGCCAGCAGTCACAGCTCGGGGGCCTCGCAGAGCTAGCGAGGGTCAGGGGGTCGTAGCTGCACCGGGCCGATCCTCACGGTCGTCAGGATCCCGATGTCGAGAGAGACCGCCTGGCCGGACAGGTCGCCACTGTCGGCCGCGACTGCTCCGACCGCTGGAACGCCGAACGCCTCCTGGCCCTGCGCGAGCTGTAACACCAGCATCGAGACCTTCTCGGACTCCGCACCCGCCAGCTCTCCCGTCCACTCGAGGTTGGCGAATCCCGCCGTGCCGGGCTGGAGCGTCACGACGATGGGGTTGACGGGGCTGGCGCTGGGATCTCGGTGCTCGGCGGCGAGCTCGAACGTATTTCCCCAGTCGCCGCGGGCCCCGATGCCGGGGAAGCCGCTCACCGTGCAGGTCCTGCTCGACACGTTGGTCAGGACGACTCGCGCGTAGCGGTGGCCCGCTGCTGCGTCGAGACCCTCGATGGACACCCTCACCTCGTTCGGGAGGCAGCTTTCGGGCGTGGCCGTGTCGGAAGCTGGAATACGCAGGAGTGCGGTGAGGTCTGCCGGCGAGAGTGCCGAGTCGGGCGTGATCTCGCCGTCCGGCATCTCGTCGAACCCCGGCGGCGGCTCATCGGCGCCCGAGGTCGCGGTGACGCTGGGAGCGTCGCGGCTCGTGCCGTCCGTTCCGCAGGCGCTCAGCGCCAGCGTCGTGCCGAGCAGCACCGCCGTCGCCCCGAGGCGCATCCTGCCGGACCGGCTCATGCGCCGCGCGATCCGCAGCCGACCACTGCGGTTGCGCCGGCCCTGTCGATCGGGACCGGCGCCATCACCTTGCCTCGCGTCATGGCCGTGAGTATCGCACCGAATCGCCCACCTGGTAGACAGGCCGGATGCAGCGACTCGACGGGGCCGACGAGATCGTGCACACCCGCAACGCGACGTTCCAGCAGCTGCACGCGCTCCTGGGCAATCGGACGAAACGCCACCGCCAACAGTCGTTCCTGGTTCAGGGCGTCCGGCCGCTGACGATCGCGCTCGACCGCGAGTGGCCCCTACGCGTGCTGCTCGGCCCCCTCGACCGCGAGGTGAGCTCGTGGGCGGCCGAGGCGTGGCGTCACAGCACGGCACCCAAGACGCTGATGCCGGCCGAGCTGCTCGACGAGCTGGGGGAGAAGGCCGACGTGACCGAGCTGGTCGGCGTCGCGGAGATGCCGGCCGACGACCCCGAGCGGCTGCCGACAGACGCCGGTCCGATCGTGCTGATCGACCGCGCGACCCAACCGCGGAATCTCGGCATGCTGGCGCGGTCGATCGACGCCTTCGGGGGAGCGGGCCTGATCGTGACCGGTCACGCGGCCGACCCCTACGACCCGCAGGCCGTGCGCGCGTCGACCGGTTCGCTCCTGGCCGTGCCGGTTCTTCGTGCGGAGGGTCCCGAGCAGGTGCAGGAGTGGTTCGAGCGCGGCTCGTGGCAGTACGTCGGCACTGACGAGACCGGTGAACGTGAGCTGCGCGAGCTCGACCTCGTGCGTCCGACTGTCATCGTCCTGGGCAACGAGACCCGCGGCATGTCGTCGGCCTGGTGGGAGGCGTGCGACACGACCGTCGCGCTGCCGATCGTCGGGACGGCGAGCTCGCTCAACGTCGCCGTGACCGGCTCGATCGTCCTCCACGAGGCCCTGCGCCAGCGGATCGACGCCGGCGTCTGACGTGCTGTCCACAGTTGTCCCCACCCCCTGACGTCGTCGGGGGCTGTTGTCGGTGGGGGTCGTTTGACTGGTGTCATGTTCGAGGATCTGGCGCCGGAGGAGGTGCTCGCCGCGGTGGCGGGTGCGGATTTTGGTGTGCGCGAGCCGGTTGACGTGATGGGTGGCAAGCACATCGACGCGATCGCGGCGCTCGAGCGGGTCGTGCGTGTGGCGCAGGCCCGGATCGTGGAGCAGGTGGATGCGCTCCATATTCTGCGGACGCACACGGCGCCTTCGTTCGATGGTGATCCGTCGCTGACGGTCGCGGCCGAGGCGGCGCTCGCGCGGGGGATGTCACCGACGGCGGGTTGCACGATGCTCGCGACGGCCGTGCAGCTGCGGTCGATGCCGGTCCTGCGCGGCGCGTTCGGGGACGGGCGTGTGTCGGAGGGCACCGTCAGGGCGCTCGTCAGGGTCGTGCAGGACCTGGACGTCGACACTGCGACAGCGGTGGACGCCGCCCTTGAGGGCCAGCTCGATGGAGTCAGCCCGCGCAGGGCGGCCGAGCTGGCCCGTACCGCGGTCGTCACGCATGATGTCGAGGCCGCTGCCACGCGTGAGAGGCAGGCTCGGGCCCAGCAGTATGTGTCGTACTGGGACGAGCCCGATGGCGTCGGCACGTTGATCGTGCACGGCCCCGCCGAACAGCTCGTCGGGATCCGGCAGTCCTTGCAGGCGCACGCCAACCGGCTGCGAGCCCGGGGCGACGACCGCGACCGCGGGCAGATCATGGTCAACACGCTGTTCGAACGCGCCACGGGTATCGAGACCGTCGCAGGTCCCGAGATCGAGCTGTCGGTCCTGATGCCGATCGAGGCCCTCCAGGGCCAACCCGTCGCCGCCGAGCTCGCGGGTCACGGCCCCATCTCGCCGCAGCTGGCCGCCGAGCTCGTCGACGGGGCCCACCAGACCTGGTACCGCCGACTCTTCACCGACCCCACCGGGTCGCTGGCCGGGCTCGATCGGACCCGCCGCTGCTTCACCGGCACCCTCGCCTCCTGGATCCGCACCCGCGACGGCCACCGGTGCCGTCAGCCGAGCTGCGACTGCCGGATCCGGGAGATCGACCACATCCGGCCCCACCGCAGCGGCGGCCCCACGACCCAGGAGAACGGCCAGGGGCTCTGTCGGTTGTCGAACCTCGTCAAGGAGCTACCCGGCTGGCACGTCTCGCGCGACGCCGGTGGCACCGTCCGGTGGACCACACCCACCGGGCACACGTACGACGCTCCCCCGCCGCGGCCCCACCGCCGGACGTGAGCATACGAGGTGCGGGCGACTGAGCGCGTCAGTCGGCCTGACCGGCGATGACCTCCGCGAGCTCGGCGACCTGCGGGAAGATCGTGGTCGTGTAGTCCGCGACGTTGACCGCGAAGACCGTGTCACCGGCCAGGACCACGTACTCGTTCTGCATCAGGTCCGAAGGGTAGAACGCGTCGTCCCCGACGTCGACGGGCGTCAACGGTCCGCGGTTCGACTCGTAACCTGACTTGAGGGCATCCCAGTCGTCGGCCGTGCCGAAGTAGTACACCTCGACGAGTGTCGCGGGAGCTCCGCTGAGCGTGTACTCGCAGTTGCGCGCCTGACCCTCCTCCGAGCTCTCGACCGTGCCGCCGAAGACTTCAGCCACCGTGTCGTCGGACGTGAGGTCGCACGGCGATGTGTCGCCGGAGGCCGACGGAGCGTCGGCATCTGAGTCAGGCTTGCTGTCGCCCCCGTCGTCGCTGCCGCAGCCCGCGACCAGGAGCGTGAGACCGAGACCGACGGACAGGAGAGTTCTGCGCATGGGCGACATGATGAACCTAAATCGAGCTGTCCCGCCGCGGATTGCGCAAATTCACCGGGTTGTCGTCAGGCGCCGTCGAGCTCCTGCTGCTCATCGACGCGCTTCTTGATGCGTCCCATCCCGGGCAGCTTCGCGAGCATGAGGTTGAGCTCGCGGGTGACGTCGAGCATGTCGTGAATGTCAGGTGCCACGGTCTTCAAGTTCGTGAGCATCGGCAGGATGTCGGTCTCGAGCCGCTCCACGAGCTGCGGCAGGTGGTCGACCAGCCCGACCAGCGCATCGACCTCCTTCGGATCGGTCGTCTCCGCGAGACGCTCGATCGTCGGATGGAGCTTCGCGAGGGTCGGCACGAACGTGCCGAGCAGCTTCTCGGCGCGCTCGAGGGTCGGCTCGACGCTCCCGATGGTGCCGGCGGTCCGGATGATCACGGCGTTGGCGGAGTCGACGGTCTCGTTCGTGCGTGCCACGACCTCGTCGGCGGCCCGACGCGTGGCGTCGATCTCCTCGACCAGAACGGCAGCTCGGGCCACGAGGGCCTCGGCCGACGTGAGCAGGGCCAGAGCTCGGGGGAGCGCGGAAGCGAGCCCCTCGGCGAGCGCGACACCGCGCAGGCCGAGCGTCAGGGCGTCACGAGGATCGGGGAGCGGAAGGCGCATCTCGTCAACGTAGCCCGACATCACCTGCTGCACCCGTCGGCGCCGTCCGACTAGGGTGGGCGCACCCGGGGAGGTAGCTCAGCCGGTCAGAGCAGGGGACTCATAATCCCTGGGTCGCGGGTTCGAGCCCCGCCCTCCCTACCAATCGGTGCCAGACTGGCGCCCATGACTCGCGACGCCGTGATCATCGACCTCGACGGGACGCTGGTCGACACCTCGGGTGTCGAGCACCTCCTCGAGGGCGAGGACCGTGACTTCCGCGCGTTCCAGGAGGCCGCGATCGGCTGTCCGCCGAACCCCGCGATGGTCGCGATCGCCCGCGAGCAGGCTGCGGCCGGACGGGCCGTCCTGGTGGTCTCGTCGCGCGAGTTCATCTGGCTCGATCCGACGCTCGACTGGCTCGTGCAGCACGAGGTGCCCCATGACGCCGTCTACCTGCGGATCGTCGGCGACTACCGCCAGGACGTCCTCGTGAAGCGCGAGATCCTCGACGACATCGTGGCTGACGGCTACCGGGTGCTCGAGGCGTGGGACGACAAGGACCGGGTAAGCCAGATGTGGCGTGAGCAGGGGATCGAGGCCCACGACACGATCCGCTGAGCCGGGCCAGTTGGCAGGTTTCCGCCGGTCGGGCAGAATGGTCCCTGTTGGCAGTGCACGACATCACCGCTCGAGGACGCTGGGGAAGGCGACCACTCGAGATCCGGAGGTGTGACATGAGCATGGCTGACAGCACTGCTGTGCGCTCAGCGCGAGGTGTGGTGTTCATCCACTCCGCGCCGTCAGCGCTGTGCCCGCACGTCGAGTGGGCCGTGACCGGCGTGCTCGGTCGCAACGCCGAGCTGGCCTGGCAAGGGCAGCCCGCCGAGCCCGGCACCTATCGCGCTGAGCTGTCGTGGACCGGGCCCGTCGGCTCGGCCGCCGCGATCGCGAGCGCCCTGCGCGGCTGGGACCTCCTGCGGTTCGAGGTCACCGAGGACGCCACGGCCTCCTCGGAGGGTGCCCGCTACTCCTACGTGCCCGAGCTCGGCATCTTCCACGCCGTGGTCGGCGTGCACGGCGACATCGTCATCCCGGAGGACCGGATCAAGGCCGTGCGCGAGCGGGCGTCCCGCGGCGACGTCGCGCTCGACGAGGCCCTCGACGCGCTTCTGGGCGTGCGCTGGGACGCCGAGCTCGAGCCGTTCCGGCACGCCGGTGACGGCGCCCCGGTGCGGTGGCTGCACCAGGTGGTCTGAGACTCAGCCGATCGTGACCGCGACGGCGGGGGTCGCCTCGCCCGACTCGGCGTGGACGAGGCGCCACTCGCGGGTGCCCGTGCGGGAGGTGTAGACCTCCGCCGAGAAGCCGCCGTCGGCGCCGGTCGTGAGGGTGACCGGAAAGTCGTCCCACTCGCTTCCGGCGTCCTTGACCTGCACCTGCAGCTGCGCGCCGGCCCCGAGCGCCGGGATCGCACCGGTCAGCGTGAAGCGCGTGCCGGGGGCCACGGTTGTCGACGAGGCCGCCAGATTCGGTTCCGGCGCCGTCGTGGAGGGCTCGGTGGTCTGGCTCGGGGTCGGGGTGGCCGACGTCTCGGTGTCGCCCTCGTCGTCGGTCGTGGGGGTGGACGAGATGGGCGGGAGGGCTGTGTCGCCGAGACCCGAGGACGCGAGCAGGGTCGACGCGCCGAAGCCGAGGGCGACGCCCACCAGGCCGCCGATCACGGTCATCGTCAGCGCCGTCGTGATGGCTCCCGACGTGAAGCGGCTGCGGTCCAGCGGCACGTCGTGCTCGGTGAGATCGGGGTCGGTCGAGCTGGACGTGGTGGGGGCAGTGACGACGACAGGACCCGCATCCGGAGTCTGAGCCCAGGTCGGGGCGGTCGCGCCGTCGTGGTGGACCACGGCGCGCACGGCGTCCTCGACGGTGCGCATCGAGTCGACCGCCTGGTCGGACAGGTACAGGCCGTGGCGGCGTCCGAGCTCGTCGGCGAGCTCGACCGCCAGGAGCGAGTCGATGCCGAGGTCCTTGAGCCGGCTGGTGGGCTGGATCTGCGACGCCTCCGTGCCCGTGAGCTGCACGACGAGGTCGGCGACGCTGGCTCTGACCTCCCCGTCGGACTGCATGAAGTGAGTCTAACGTCGTACTCACCAACCCCACGCGTAACGTCGGTGCAACGCACGACCTCTACAGTGGCGCGGGTGACCAGCCCGGAGCTCCAGTACGTCGTCGTCCACGGGTACCGGCGGGCCTTCCGGAAGGTCGGTACGGGCCCGGCCCTCCTGCTGATCCACGGGATGGCGTGTGACTCCTCGACCTGGGACGACGTGATCGGCCCGCTGTCGGAGCACTTCACGGTCATCGCGCCCGACCTGCTCGGTCACGGTGACTCCGACAAGCCCGACGGCGACTACTCGATCGGCGGCTACGCGAACGGCATGCGCGACCTGCTGACGGTGCTCGGCATCGACAAGGTCACGATCGTCGGCCACAGCTTCGGCGGTGGGGTCGCGATGCAGTTCGCGTACCAGTTCCCCGAGCGCACCGAACGGGTCGTGCTGGTCTCGAGCGGCGGCCTCGGACCCGAGGTCACGGCCTTCATCCGCATGCTGACGCTTCCGGGCGCCCCGCTGGTGCTGGCGGTGGCCACGGCACGCGCCTGGCGGCCGTTCGTCGCCGCGGGCCTGCGCGGGCTGGCGGCCACGGGCCTGAGCGCGACCCGCGACCTCGGCGAGGTCGCCCGGATCTACGAGTCCTTCGCCGAGCCCCGCTCCCGTGCCGCGGTCCGCCGGCTCACGAGCCACGTGCTCGACTGGCGCGGCCAGTACGTCACGATGACCGACCGCACCTACCTCGCGCAGCTCATGCCCGTGCTGGTCGTGTGGGGTCGGGACGACCGGGTCATCCCGGCCTCGCACGCCGTCAACGCCTCCCATGCGTCCTTGACCGACGTGCGGGTGCTCGCCGACTCCGGCCACTTCCCGCACAAGGACCATCCCGAGCGGTTCGTCGAGCTGGTCACGGAGTTCGTGGCCGAGAACCCGCCGGCCTCGTACCACCGGGGGCGCTGGCGGGCAATGCTGCGCCGCGGCGATCAGGCCGTGCTGACGACCGTGCCCGACTCGTCGTCGCCGGCGGTCTGAGCCCCGGCCTTCGCTGGCTCTGTCGGCTCGTCGCCGTGCGGGCGCACGTCGGGGATGTCGACGTCGGGATGCCCGGCGGCCGCTCGGGCCTTCTGTCGCTTGGTGTTGCCCGTGGCCCAGGCGCCGCCCCACACCGACACGATGCCGATCAGGAGTCCCGCGATGTCGTCGGAGACGTAGTGCCACCCGAAGTACACCGTGGCCAGCACCGTGCCGGCGAAGTAGGTCCAGGCGATCGTGCGCAGGAGCGGGTGGATCTTCGTCATCTGGAAGAACAGGCACGCTGTGAACACGACCGAGACGTGCAGCGAGGCGAAGCCCGCGATGCCGTAGATGCCCGTGCTGTCGACGTTCTCGATGACGTCGCGTCCTGATCGGAACAGGGATCGCTGCAGCTCCGAGGCGGGCGTGCCGTCGATGACCTCGAACCGGACCGGGAAGGCGAACGCCGGACCCACGGTGGGCAGGATGTAGTAGCTGACCGTGCCGAGGATCCAGTTGAGGCTCAGCGCCGTGGCGTACCAGGCGCCGATCGAGACGTCGCGGTTGAGCACGAGGTAGGCGCCCAGCGTGATGGGGATCAGCATCAGGTAGCTGACGTAGATCACGGCGATGACCTGCGCGACGATGCCGGTGCCCAGCACGTCGTGGAGGAGGTCCGACGGGTAGTTGCCGAAGAACAGCCAGTGGTCGAGGGTGTCGAGATCGCGGTCGAACGACGGGGGACGGAGGTCCGGCAGGTAGTTCTTGAGGTTCCGGTAGCTCACGTAGGTCGTGTAGAAGGCCAGCAGTCCGGCCGTGATGTAGCCGAAACGGGCCCAGGTCCAGTCGGTTCGGACGACTTCGCGCACACCCCAGACGACGCGCTTGACGCCGTACCGGCCGATCGCCTGCGGGATGATGCCGGCGGCGAAGAACATCAGAGCCAGGAGCGGGAGCCGGACGTAGGCCGGGCCGAGGAATCCCTCGGGATCGGCCATCGGCTCGTCGAGACGGATCGAGAACGTGACCGCGATGGCCGCGAACCCCATCGCCACGATGCCGATGAACGTGTAGGGGTTACGGCGCAGCATGGCCGTCATCTTAATCCGAACTGGCTGAGAGGCCTCTCAGCCGCCCTGTTCGGCCCGGCGTTGCCGGGCCGAACAGGGCCGCCGGATCAGGCGTCGCCGCCCTCCTGCGCCACGCCGGCGACCGCCATGGGGTCGTCGATGCGGAAGCGCTCGGCGGCCTCGCGGACGACCGAGGCGTCGATCTTGCCCTCGCGGTACAGGCCGGTCAGCGTGGCCACGACGATCGACTCGGCGTCGATCTGGAAGTAGCGGCGCGCGGCTGCGCGGGTGTCGGCGAAGCCGAATCCGTCAGCACCCAGGGCGATCCAGGGGCCGGGCACCCAGCGCGCGATCTGGTCGGGCACGGCGCGCATGTAGTCGCTCACGGCGACCGTGACGTCGACCTCGTCGCCCAAGGCGCTCGTGACGTACGGGACGGCCTGCTCGGCCTCCGGTTTCGCCAGGTTCGCGCGCTCGGCCCTGGCGGCGTCGCGGGCGAGCTCGTTCCACGACGTGACCGACCAGACGTCGGACTTGACGTCGAAGTCGTCGGCCAGGATCTGCTGGGCCTTGACGGCCCACGGCACGGCGACGCCCGACGCGAGGATGCGCGTCGCGGCCGGACCGCCCTCGGCCGGCTTGAACTTGTAGGCGCCCCTGAGCAGCCCGTCGACGTCGAGTCCCTCCGGCTCGGCGGCCTGGACGGCTGGCTCGTTGTAGACCGTCAGGTAGTACAGGACGTCCTCGCCGTGCGGGTGCGCCTCGGTGCTGCCGTACATGCGGCCGAGGCCCGTCTGCACGATGTGGGCGATCTCGTAGGCGAAAGCCGGGTCGTAGTGCACGACCGCCGGGTTGGTCTGCGCGATGAGCGGCGAGTGCCCGTCGGCGTGCTGCAAGCCCTCGCCGGTCAGCGTCGTGCGGCCCGCGGTGGCACCGATCAGGAAGCCGCGCGAGAGCTGGTCGGCCATGGCCCAGATCGAGTCGGCGGTGCGCTGGAAGCCGAACATCGAGTAGAAGAGGTAGACCGGGATCATGGGCTCGCCGTGCGAGGCGTACGCCGTGCCCGCAGCGGTGGCCGACGCGACCGCGCCCGCCTCGCTGATGCCCTCGTGGAGCAGCTGGCCCTCGGTGGACTCCTTGTAGGCGAGCAGGAGCTTGCGGTCGACGGACTCGTACGTCTGGCCGTGCGGGCTGTAGATCTTCGCCGACGGAAACATCGAGTCCATGCCGAACGTGCGGTACTCGTCGGGGGCGATCGGCACGATGCGCTTGCCGATCTCCTTGTCCTTCATGAGGTCACGGAGCAGACGCACGAACGCCATCGTGGTGGCGATCTCCTGCTTGCCCGAGCCCTTCTTGAGCTCGGCGTACGCGTCGTCGCCGGGAAGCGTGAGCGGCTTGGCATCGACCTTGCGGTGCGGCATCGAGCCACCGAGCGACTCGCGGCGAGCCAGCATGTACTGGATCTCCTCGCTGTCGGCGCCCGGGTGGTAGAACGGCGCGAGGTCCTGGTCGATCTGTTCGTCGGTGACCGGGATGTTGAGGCGGTCGCGGAAGCCCTTGAGGTCGTCCTTCGTGAGCTTCTTCATCTGGTGGGTCGCGTTGCGGCCCTTGAAGGAGTCGAGCAGCCAGCCCTTGACGGTGTGCGCCAGGATCACGGTCGGCTGACCCGTGTGCTTCGTGGCGGCGTCGAACGCGGCGTAGACCTTGCGGTAGTCGTGGCCGCCGCGGGGGAGACGCTCGATCTGCTCGTCGGAGAGGTGCTCGACCATCTGCTGCAGACGCGGGTCGGGCCCGAAGAAGTTCTGGCGGTTGTAGTCGCCGGTCTCGACCGAGAGCGTCTGGAACTGGCCGTCGGGCGTGCGGTTCATCTGGTTGACGAGGACGCCGTCGGTGTCGCGGGCCAGCAGGTCGTCCCACTCGCGGCCCCAGACGACCTTGATGACGTTCCAGCCGGCGCCGCGGAAGTAAGCCTCGAGCTCCTGGATGATCTTGCCGTTGCCCCGTACCGGGCCGTCGAGCTGCTGCAGGTTGCAGTTGATGACCCACGTGAGGTTGTCGAGCTCCTCGCGCGCGGCGACGCTGATCGCGCCGAGCGACTCGGGTTCGCCCATCTCGCCGTCGCCGAGGAACGTCCAGACGCGCTGCTGGCTCGTGTCCTTGATGCCGCGGTGCTGCAGGTAGCGGTTGAACCGCGCCTGGTAGATCGAGTTGATGCCGCCCAGGCCCATCGAGACCGTGGGGAACTCCCAGAAGTCGGGCATCAGCCACGGGTGCGGGTACGACGACAGGCCCTCGCCCTCGCCGTGCGACTTCTCCTGGCGGAACCGGTCCATCTGGGTCTCGGTGAGACGGCCCTCGAGGAACGAGCGCGCGTAGATGCCGGGGGCCGCGTGA
>JAHEXN010000095.1 GCA_023252095.1 Actinomycetes bacterium
CTCGTCTTCGTCGTCGTCGCGATGGTGCTCGCCTTCGGGATGCTGGCCATGGTCGACCGCCAGCGCGAGGCCCTCGACCGCAGCCACGAGGTCATCCGTCGCTACGTGCCGGCCCAGGTCGCCACCGCGGTCCTCGAGCACGGCGACACCGCCACCCGCCTGGAGCGCCGCAAGATCACGGTGTTCTTCTCCGACATCGTCGGCTTCACCGAGACCACCGAACGCATGGAGCCGGAGGACCTGGCGCTGGTCCTCGGCGAGTACTTCTCCGAGATGGCCGCGATCGCGGCTCGTCACGACGGCACGATCGACGAGCTCGTCGGCGACGCCGTGCTGATCTTCTTCGGCGCCCCCACCGCCACGAACGATCGCGACCATGCGCTGCGCGCCGTGCGGATGGCCGTCGAGATGCAGGAGGCCGTCGTCGGCCTCAACCGCCGCTGGGAGGAGGCGGGCATCGATGTCGAGTTCCGGATCCGCATGGGCATCAACACGGGCGTCGTCGCGGTGGGCAATGTCGGCTCCGGCGCGCGCCAGAAGTACGCCGCGATCGGCCGGGCCGTGAACCTGGCGGCCCGGATCCAGACCGAGTGCCCGCCCGGACGGGTGCTCATGACCCGGGCCACGTGGCTGCTCGTGCGCGACGAGGTGACGTGCGAGGAGCACGGCGAGGTCGAGCTGAAGGGCATCGGCCGCACGACGCCGCTGTACGCGATCACGCGGTGAGCAGCTCGCGGTCACCGAGCAGGACGGCGCCCGACGGGCGAGGATCAGGCATGATCCTCTTCATGCAGGCACCCCGATGACGGACCCGAAGTCGCCGCGCTCTCGCTCGGCGAGCGATCCATTGCGCCTCGCGGCCATCGCGACCGGCTGGCTGCTGGTGGTTGCAGGAATCGCCGCGCTCTTCCTCCCCTTGCCCGGTCTGCTGCTGCTCGTCCCCGGCCTGGCGCTTCTCACGTACGAGTACGTGTGGGCCGCATGATGGCCCATCGGCGGTTGGGGCACCGGCGCCTCGCTGATCGTGTCGGCGATCATCGCGCTCGGCTTCACCGTCTACAGCTTCCGCCGCTCCAGCGGCCGGCGCAGGCACGCCCATGACCGACCCGAAGCCGTCACGCTCCCGGTCGGCGCACGCCGCCCGTGGCGTAGCGATCACGGTCGTCGGCTGGCTCCTCGTGCTGGCCGGCGTCGCCGCGATCTTCCTCCCCGGGCCCGGGCTGCTGCTGCTCGTGGCCGGACTCGCGGTCCTCTCGGAACGCTACGAATGGGCCGAGCGCCGACTCGAACCGGTCAAGGTCATGGCGTTCAAGGCCGCTGCCGACGGTGTGCAGACGTGGCCCCGGATCCTCGCCAGTGTCGCGGGTGCGCTCCTGCTCGGCGGGATCGGCGTGGTCTGGGGCCTGCGCCCGGACGCCCCGGGCTGCTGGCCGATCGAGGAGAAGTGGTGGCTCATCGGCGGCTGGGGCACCGGCGCGACCCTGATCCTCTCGGCGCTCATCGCGCTCGGCTTCATCGTCTACAGCTTCCGTCGCTTCCGCGGCAGACCCGATCACCAGGCCGAGGCCGAGCGGATCGCGCGCGAGGACTGAGCGAGGCCTCCTCACGGGCGCGCGACGGCGGTACAGTCGACGCGGAGCCGCACCACCCCGCGGCACTCCGCCGAGGGCGCCCACCACCGCGTCCTCGCGACCCACGAGAGAGAGCATCACCATGAGCGACTCGTCCACCGTCTTCGCCCACCCGCACGAGCAGGTCGTCTTCTGCCACGACCCCGCCAGCGGACTCAAGGCCATCATCGGCCTCTACTCCACGGCCCTCGGCCCCGGACTCGGCGGCACGCGGTTCTACCCGTACGCCACGGAGGCCGACGCCCTCACCGACGTGCTCGCCCTGAGCCAGGGCATGGCCTACAAGAACGCGCTGGCCGGACTCGACCTCGGCGGCGGCAAGGCCGTCATCATCGGCGACCCGCGGGCCGACAAGTCCGAGGCCCTGCTGCGTGCGTACGGCCGCTTCGTGGAGTCGATCAACGGCCGCTACTTCACGGCGTGCGACGTCGGCACGTTCAGCCCCGACATGGACGTCATCGCCCGTGAGACCTCCTACGTCACGGGCCGCACGGTCGAGCACGGTGGCGCCGGCGACTCCTCGGTCCTCACGGCCTTCGGCGTCTACCAGGGCATGCGCGCCAGCGCCGAGCACGTCTGGGGCGACACCTCGCTCGCCGGACGCACCGTCGGCATCGCCGGCGTCGGCAAGGTCGGCCGCCACCTCGTGCGCCACCTCGTGGAGGAGGACGCCCAGGTCGTCGTGACCGACGTGAGCGCCGCCGCGCTCGAGGCCATCACCGCGACGTACCCGAGCGTGCGGGTCGTCGACTCGACCGATGCCCTCGTGGCGGAGCAGCTTGACGTCTTCGCACCGTGCGCACTCGGCCACGCGCTGACCGACACGGTCGTGGGCACGCTCTCGGCCCGCGTCGTCTGCGGCGGCGCCAACAACCAGCTCGCGCACGACGGCACCGCCAAGCTCCTGACCGAGAAGGGCATCACGTACGCGCCCGACTACTGCGTCAACGCCGGTGGTGTCATCCAGGTCGCCGACGAGCTCGACCCGAGCGGGTTCAGCTTCGACCGCGCCAAGGCACGCGCGGCCGGCATCTTCGACACGACGCTCGCCGTGCTCGAACGGGCGGCCATCGAGCAGATCACGTCGGCCGAGGCCGCCGACCGGCAGGCCGAGCAGCGCATGCGTGACGTCGGCCGCCTCCGCGGCATCCACCTGCCGGCCTGACCAAGCCGCCGATCGGCCGGTGGCCACGCCCGGTGGCCACGCCGCTGGTCGAGTGCTCGGCGAGCGCTAGCGAGCCGGCGTATCGAGACCCCCGCACCCGACGGCACCCCTCACCACTGGCGGCAACCACTGGCCGAGCGAAGCGAGGCAAGGCGCCCGGGCGAAGCCCGGCAGCGGTGAGGGACGAACCGCTGGAGCGGCGACGAAGGAGCCGTGCGCCGCACTCGACGACCGGGCTGACCGGCTACGCCGGTGGAACCCTGACCCGCGCGCTTGCGCGCACTCGTCAGCCCGGTTCTGCGGCCTTGACGACCTCCGTCGCGCCGGCGAGGAAGCGGCTGATCGTGGCGACCTCGGCGTCGTCGAAGTCGTCGAGCAGGGCGACCATCGCCGCCGCCATCGGACCGAACATCGCCCGAGCCTCGACTCCGGCGTGCTCGGTCATCGTCAGGCTGATCCGGCGCCGGTCCTCCTGGTCGTGGTGACGCTCGACGTGACCGGCCCGCACGAGGCGGTCGACCAGGGTCGTGGTGGCCGAGGGACTCAGCACGAGCACCTGGGCCAGCTCTCCCGGTGTCAGCGCCCCCGCACCGGACGCGCGAGCGGTCACGAGCGCCTGGAGCGCCTGGAGATCGGACCGGTGCAGACCGCGGGATGCTGCGGCGCGGTCCGAGAAGTGCAGCGTCGCCGTGGTGAGCCGCTGCAGTCGCTGCACGAGCTCGAGACGGTCGCCCGTGGAGGCCCGCCCCCCGATGTGCGTCGTCACGCCGACCACCATATCGTGTGACGGTGGAATCTTTCGACCATCGAACCTTCTCCCTCGCCAGGCTCGTCGGCCACGGTCGATCCGTCGTCGTCCTGCTGGCGGGACTGCTGCTGGGAGGCGCGGTCCTGTTCCTCGCACCCGCCCCGACGGAGGGCAGCGACGCCGGGTCGAACCTCCCTGCCGACGCGGAGTCCTCGATCGCGCAGGAACGACTCGCCACCCTCCCCGAGGGCGACGACGCACCGGCGATCGTCGTGTTCTCGCGTGAGGGCGGGCTCGACCCCGCCGACCTCGAGGCCGCGACCGCCCGCGTGCGGGCCTTTGGCGAGGCGCTGGACATCGAGGCAGTCGGACTGATCCCCTCCGCCGACGGATCCGTCGCCCTCGCGCAGGTCCCCGTGTCCGGCGACCGGTCCAACGACGAGAACGGCGACCTGGTCGCCGAGATCCGGTCGATCGCCGGCGACGACCTGCCCGACGGCCTCACGACCCAGGTCACGGGCGGTCCGGCGGTGCAGGCCGATCTTGGTGAGGTCTTCTCCGGCGCCGACACCCGACTGCTGCTCGTGACCGCATCGGTCGTGGCCCTGCTGCTGATCATCACGTACCGCAGCCCGTGGTTGTGGATCGTTCCGCTCGCGGTGATCGGCCTGGGCGACCGCGTGGCGGCCAAGGTCGTCGACACCATCTCGGCCTGGAGTGGACTCGCCGTCGACGGCTCGATCACCGGCATCACGTCGGTGCTGGTCTTCGGCGCGGGCACGAACTACGCCCTGCTCCTGATCGCCCGTTACCGCGAGGAGCTCCGCCGGCACGAGAGCCGTCACGAGGCGATGCGCCAGGCGGTCGGCGCCGCCGCGCCGGCCATCCTGTCGAGCTCCGGCACCGTGATTCTCGGCCTGCTGACCCTGCTCGTCGCCGACTCCCCCTTCGTGAGCCGCATCGGACTGGCCGGCGCCGCCGGACTCGCCGTCGCCGTGTTCTTCGCGCTCGTGGTGCTGCCCGCCGCGATGACGCTGCCCGGACGTTGGTTGTTCTGGCCATTCGTCCCCCGCGTCGGCGACGAGGACCGCGCACACCGGGGCGTCTGGGGTCGGGTGGGCGCCGCCGTGACAGCTCGCCCGGCGTTCGTGACCGTCGCCGGCCTGGCGGCGCTCGGCGCGATGGCGCTCGGCGCCCTCGGCATCACGACCGGCTTGGCCCAGGACGAGCAGTTCCTCGACACCCCGGAGTCGATCAGCGCCCAGTCGACGCTGTCGTCGGCGTTCCCTGGCGGCATCTCCTCCCCGACCGTGGTGGCCACGGACTCGGGCTCCGTCGACGACGTCACGGCAGCGGCCGGAAAGCTCGACGGCGTCCAGACTGCCGAGCCCGCTGGCAGCGATGACACGACGGGGGAGGTCCGGGTCGTGCTCGAGGACGATCCCGGCAGCGAGGCGGCACTGGCCACGATCGACCGCCTGCGCGACGCCGTGCAGGAGGTCGACCCCGACGCAGCGGTCGGCGGACCCGATGCCGAAGCCGTCGACGAGGCGGACACTGCTGCCTCGGACCGCGCCACGGTCGTGCCCCTCGTGCTCGCCGTGGTCCTGGTGATGCTGTTCCTGCTGCTGCGGTCCGCCGTGGCGGCCGTGCTGCTGGGGGCCACGACCGTGCTGTCGTACCTCTCCGCGCTGGGCGTCGGGTGGCTCTTCTTCGACCACGTCCTGGGCTGGCCGGCGATGGACGTCAGCACTCCTCTGCTCGCCTTCATCTTCCTCGTGGCGCTGGGGGTCGACTACAACATCTTCCTCACGGCCCGGGCCCGCGAGGAGATGGCGGCCACGGGCGACGCGACCCAGTCCGTCGTCACGGCACTCGCCGTCACGGGTGGTGTGATCACGAGCGCCGGCATCCTGCTGGCGGCGGTGTTCACCGTCCTGGGGGTGCTGCCGCTGGTGCTCCTGGCCCAGCTCGGCGTGCTCGTCGGCTTCGGCGTGCTGCTCGACACCGTCGTGGTGCGCGGCCTGGTCACGCCAGCCCTGGTTGCCTGGGTCGGACGCCGGTTCTGGTGGCCCGGCCGTCTGGCCCGCCACGACATCGCATGAACGGGAGGGCCGGTCAGCCCCGTGGCTCCAGGAACTCCAGCCTGTTGCCAAACGGGTCCGCCGCGTAGAACCGGTCGTGGCCCGGGAACTCGGCGTCCCAGATCACCTCGACCCCGGCCGTGGCGAATGCCTCCGCCAGCTCGCGCAAGCCTTCCACCAGGATTCCCGGGTGTGCCTTGCGGGCTGCGACGAAGTCCTGCTCGACACCCAGATGGACCTCGAGACCCCCGCCGCGGAACCAGCAGCCGCCGCGCGCCGCCAGCACGGGAGGCTTCTCGAGCTCGTCCATCCCCAGGATCTCTCCCCAGAAGGCGCGGAACTCCCCCTCACCACCCGGCGTGATCGCGAGCTGTACGTGGTGGAGTCTGCTCAGGGCGAAGACCGAGGTCGTCATGCGGTCCATCGTGCCCCGCCGGTCATGCCTCGGAGAACGCGACCGGCACGGGCGCCGCATGGAAGGCCGCGTGCAGGGCCGCGAGATCGATCTCCGGGTCGACCAGCGACGGGTCGAGGAGGAAGCGCACGGACGTGCCAGTGCTGCCATCGGACGCCGTGGACTCGGGCGCACCCGACGGAAGACCGTTCTCGTACCGCCGGCGCCATCCGCCCTCGGCGCGTCGGTTCGCGTGGACGAGCCAGGAGCTGAGCGACGTCACGACCGACATGCCGTGCCGCACGAGGCCGTCGGGCAGCACCGGCGCATCTGCCCGCCCGAAGAACCGCAGGTCGCGGGTCGCCATGACGGGCTTGACCATCGGGACGCCGTGGACGTCGAACCGGGTGTCTGTGCCCCGACCGTCGTCGAGCACCTCGATCGAGCCGTCGCCGTGACGCACGACATCGACACACGTCGTCGCGCCCTCGCGCGCCTCGTCGAGGGCGTACTCGACGACCTCGAGCACGAGGTGCGTGGCACCACTCGCACCGAGACGCGAGGCGTCAGTCCGGATCGCCTCGACGTGCGAGACGTCGACGTCAGCGGACCAGTCGTGCGTGGTCCGCAACCCCGGGATCGTCAACTGGCGTCGCGGTCCTTGAACAGCTGTTCCACGAGCTCAGGCTTCTCCGCGAGCTCGGCGTACTGATCAGGGATCGGTTCACCGTCCTCGCCGTGGAGCTCTCGCTGGAGGTCGCTGAAGTCCGGATCGAAGGTCCGGTACTTGAGATTGCGTGCAACCTTGGTCTGCTTGGCTTTCGCACGGCCGCGCCCCATGGGTCGACCCCCTCGCACAGTGATGATCAGTATGTCGTGCTGGCCAGCCTACCGAATCATCCGTCGAGATGCGTCACGGGGTCGAGGTGTGTTCCCCCACCATGGTGACCGTGCCTCCGGCGCCGTGGACGCCAGCCTCGGCGACCTCCCCCGCGACCCAGGCCTCGACGCCGTGATCAGCGAGCAGTCGCACGGCCGCGTCGGCCGCGTCGGGCTCCACGAGGGCGATCATGCCAACCCCCACGTTGAGCGCCTGCTCGAGCGCGGGACGCTCGACCCGACCGAGGTCGGCGACCAGGCCGAACATCGGGTCGGGCGTCCAGGTGGCGCGGTCGACGCGTACCGAGACCGACTCGGGGACGACGCGCTCGAGGTTGGCCGCAAGGCCACCGCCCGTGATGTGCGACATCGCGTGGACACCGCCGGCGCGCGCGAGCGCGAGGCACGGGAGCGTGTAGAGCTTCGTGGGCACCAGCAACGCCTCGCCGAGCGTCGTGCCGAGCTCGGGAACGTGACGGTCGAGCGACCAGCCGGCGCCCTCGCGGTTGCCACCACCGAAGAACACGTGGCGCACGAGCGAGTAGCCGTTGGAGTGCAGACCGGACGAGGCCATCGCGATGACAACGTCTCCGGGGCGCACGAGCTCGCGGCCCAGCAGGTCGTCGGCCTCGACGACACCCGTGGTGGAGCCGGCGATGTCGTACTCGTCGGGGCTCAGGAGCCCGGGGTGCTCGGCGGTCTCGCCACCCAGCAGCGCCGTGCCGGACTCGGCACACGCCTCGGCGATGCCCTTGACGATCTGGGCGATGCGCTCGGGCACGACCTTGCCGCACGCGATGTAGTCGGTCATGAAGAGCGGCTCGGCACCGCAGACCACGAGGTCGTCGACGAGCATGCCCACGAGGTCGAAGCCGATCGTGTCGTGCTTGTCCATGCGCTGCGCGATCTGGACCTTGGTGCCCACGCCGTCGGCAGAGGTGGCCAGCAGGGGTCGGCGGTAGTCCTTCAGCGCCGAGGCGTCGAACAACCCGGCGAATCCACCGATGCCGCCCACGACCTCGGGGCGACGGGCCTTCTCGACCCACGTCTTCATGAGCTCGACGGCGCGATCGCCCTCGGCGACGGAGACCCCGGCGGACGCGTAGTCGGTCACTGGACCACCTTCAGGGTCGTGGTGTCGGCGGGCAGCTCCAGCAGGTGCTTGCCGATCAGGTCGTCCTCGGGGAGCGGAACGGGGTAGATGCCGTCGAAGCACGCCCGGCAGAGATTGTCCTTCGGCACGTTGGTGGCCTCGACGAGATCGTCGAGCTCGACGTACGACAGCGAGTCGGCGCCGATCGACCGGCGGATCTCGTCGACGCTGATGCCGTTGGCAATGAGCTCGGCGCGGGAGGCGAAGTCGATGCCGTAGAAGCACGGCCACTTGACCGGCGGGCTCGAGATGCGCACGTGGACCTCAGCGGCGCCGAACTCGCGCAGCATGCGCACGAGCGCCCGCTGCGTGTTGCCGCGGACGATCGAGTCGTCGACCACGACGAGGCGCTTGCCGGCGACGACGTCACGCAGCGGGTTGAGCTTGAGGCGGATGCCGAGCTGACGAATGGTCTGCGAGGGCTGGATGAACGTGCGGCCCACGTAGGAGTTCTTGACCAGGCCGTGCCCGAACGGGATGCCCGACTCCGCGGCGTAGCCGATCGCGGCGGGCGTGCCCGACTCTGGCACGGGAATCACGAGATCGGCCTCGACCGGCGCCGTGCGGGCGAGCTTGCGACCGATGCGCTCGCGGACGCTGAACACGCGCTGGTCGTTGATCGTGGTGTCGGGCCGCGCGAGGTAGACGTACTCGAAGATGCAGCCCTTGGGGGCCGGCTCGGCGAAGCGCTCGCTGCGCAGGCCGTTCTCGTCGACCGCGATGAACTCGCCCGGCTCGATCTCGCGGATGTAGGAGGCGCCCACGATGTCGAGCGCGGCGGTCTCGCTGGCCACGACCCAACCGCGCTCCAACCGGCCGAGCACGAGCGGGCGGATGCCCTGCGGGTCGCGGGCGGCGTAGAGCGTGTGCTCGTCCATGAAGACGAGCGAGAAGGCGCCCCGCACCTTCGGCAGGACCTCGAGCGCCGCCTCCTCGACCGAGCGGTCGCGGTAGGACGCGAGCAGGCTGGCCATCGCGGCGGTGTCGCTCGTGGCGGTCTCGTGCTGACGGCTCTCGCCCGCCGTGCGCTGGTCGAGCAGCTCGACGAGCTCGGCGGTGTTGGTGAGGTTGCCGTTGTGGCCCAGGGCCACGGAGCCGGACGCCGTGGGGCGGAACGTGGGCTGCGCGTTCTGCCACACGCTGGAGCCGGTCGTGGAGTAGCGGGCGTGGCCGATCGCGATCTCGCCCTTGAGCGAGTCGAGCGTCGACTCGTCGAAGACCTGGCTCACGAGGCCCATGTCCTTGTAGACGAGGATCTGGCGGCCGTTGCTGACCGCGATGCCCGCCGACTCCTGGCCGCGGTGCTGCAGCGCGTACAGACCGAAGTAAGTCAGCTTCGCGACTTCCTCGCCCGGCGCCCAGACGCCGAAGACGCCGCAGGCGTCCTGAGGACCGCGATCCTGGGGATCGATGTCGTGGGTCAGAAGACCATCGCCGCGCGCCACGTCCACCAGTGTAGGGCCGCGACCGAGGCCGGACTACCGCCCCACCGAGCCACACCGTGCGCGACGGACGCGGGTGGCTAGCCTCGGACGCATGGCGATGGCCTTCTGGTTCGGGGTGGCGACGGCGGTACCGCTGGTGATCGGTGCGGCGGTCGGCCTGCGCTGGCAGCTGCCGACACCCGTGCTCGCGGTGCTCATGGCGTTCGGCGCGGGCACGCTCACCGCAGCGGCGTCAGAGGAGCTGTTCGGTCCGGCGTTCCGGTCCGAAGGTGTCCTGCTCGCCGGCGGGGCGCTGTTGCTCGGCGCCGGCGTCTACGTCGCCGCCAGCCATCTGCTCGACACGCGCCTGGGTGCCGCAGCTGCGGGCCCGGCGCTGCTGCTCGGGGCGGTCCTCGACGGCATCCCCGAGAACATCGCGCTCGGGGTGGGTCTCGTCGAGGGTGGCAGCGTCGTGCTCCTCGTCGCGATCATCGTGGGCAACGTGCCCGAGGCCGTCAGCAGCGGCGCCCTGCTCGGACGCTCGAGCTTCGGCCACGCCCGGGCCCTGGGACTCTGGGTCGTCACGGGCGCAGTTCTCGTGGCCTGCACCGTGGGTGCCTACGCGGCGTCGGACGTCATGAGCGGCACATCGATCGCGCTCGTGCAGGCCTTCGCCGGCGGCGCGACGATCGCGGTGCTGGCCGACACCCTGTTCCCGGAGGCCTACCGAGAGGGCGGCTGGTGGGTCGGTCTCGCGACCGCGTGCGGCTTCCTGACGGCGTTCGCCCTCGGCTGAGCCGCTCGTTCGGTCTGCAGAAGCGCCGTCGTCTGGTCTGATGGTGACCATGAGCGCTGATCAGGTCCATGTCGAACGCGTCATCGAGGCCCCCGCCTCCGCAATCTTCGCCGTCGTCGCCGACGCCTCGCGGCACCAGGAGATCGACGGCTCCGGCAGCGTGCAGGGCCTCAAGCGGCCGGGCGAGCCCCTACGGCTGGGCTCGGAGTTCGGCATGTCGATGAAGCAGGGCGTTCCCTACACGACCAAGAACGTCGTGGTCGAGTTCGAGCAGGACCGGCTCATCGCCTGGAAGACCACGGGCCTCGGCGGCCTGATCGGCGGTCGCATCTGGCGCTACGAGCTCGAGCCCTCGGGCACCGGCACGCTGGTCCGCGAGACGTGGGACGTCAGCCAGGACAAGCAGAAGCTCTTCCTGAAGAGGGGCTCGATGCCCGACAACACCGGCAAGGCGATGACCAAGACCCTCAAGCGGCTCGCCGAGCTGCTCGAGGACTGAGCCCACCCGTGACCGAGCTGCTGCTCGGTGTGACGGCCCTGACCACGGGGCTCGTCGCCGGCCTGTTCGCGGGCTTCGCGTACGCCGTGATGCCGGGGTTGCGCCGCGCCGACGACGCGACGGT
>JAHEXN010000320.1 GCA_023252095.1 Actinomycetes bacterium
CCTCGTGGTTGAGCGGCTCGCCGGTCGTGCCCGCGGCATGGTTCGTGACGAGCGAGATGCCCAGCACCTCGAGGCCGGCCTCCCGGGCGGCGATGGCCTCGAGCGCGGTGGACATGCCGACGAGGTGGCCGCCGATCGCGCGGATCATGCCGATCTCGGCCGGGGTCTCGTAGTGCGGCCCGGTGACCTGGGCGTAGACGCCCTCCGGCAGAGACGGGTCGATCTCGCGCACGAGCTCGCGCAGCCGACGGGAGTAGATCTCCGTCAGGTCGACGAACGTGGCCCCCACCAGAGGGGAGGACGCCGTCAGGTTGATGTGGTCGCTGATGAGCACGGGGGTGCCGGGGGTCCACTCCGGCATGAGTCCGCCGCAGCCGTTCGTGAGCACGAGGCTGCGCACGCCGGCAGCGGCGGCGGTGCGGACCCCGTGCACGACGGACTCGACGCCCTTGCCCTCGTAGAAGTGGGTGCGCCCCAAGAACACAAGCACCCGGCGGTCGCCGAGCCGCAACGACCGGACCGTGCCGCCGTGTCCGGCGACGGCCGGGGCGCTGAACCCGGGCAGGTCGGCCAGCGGGACCTCGTGCTCGGCCTCACCCAGCACGTCCGCAGCGGGCATCCATCCAGATCCCATCACGACGGCGACGTCGTGGTCACCGCCGCCCATGCGCTCGCGGAGGACGTCGGCGGCGCGCTGGGCATTCTCGTAGGGGCTCACCGAGCCACCGTACGACAGCGGGGCGGTGTGGCGCCGCAGTCAGATGACGTGCCGTGACGGTCATGTCCCGTACGCTGGACCGATGCCGAAGATCGTGGGTGACACCCTCGCCGATCACCGCGCACTGGTGCGGTCCCACGTCTTCGACGCCTTCATCGAGCTGACGGAGGAGCGTGGCTACGCGGCCATCACGTTGAGCGACATCGCGGCGCGCGCGGGGGTCGGTCGCACCGCGCTCTACAACCACTTCCGCGACAAGGAAGCCGTCGTCGTCGAGCTCGCCCTGCACGAGACCACGGTGTACGTCACGTCGGCCCGAGCCGCCCTTCTGGGTGCCGCGAGCCCGACCGATGCGCTGCGCACGTACGTCCGCCACCACATCGAGCGTCAAGGCGACCTGCACTTCGGGTTCGGTCCGGAGATGCTCGGGCTGTTGTCGCCCGGAGCGCTGGCGCAGATGCGTGACCACGTCGTCGAGGTCGAGAAGGTCCTGGTCGAGGTCCTCGAGGCCGGACTGGCGGCCGGTGAGTTCGCCTTCGACGACGTCCGGTCGACGTTGGCGCTGGTCAACGCCTGCGTCCAGCCGCGGCGCATCGACGCCGAGACGGTCGCCGACTTCGTGGTCCGCGCCGTCCGCGCCTGACCTAATCGTCGCCGTCTGGTCCCGGCCCTTGGCCTCGGCGGCCCCGCGTGTGTGACGTAGTCGTCGGGGAAGTCGATGGACCCCTCTTTCGCGACAGGCTGTCAGCACGTTAGGGTTCTTAGGCCAGCCTCACCTAGATGAGGGTTGGCTTTCCTTGTGTTGCTGAACTGTGGTCGTCGAGCTGTGACGACCCGCCCGAAAGGTCTCGCATGACTGCCGCATCCCCCCTGCGCCGCGTGCTCGCTGTCGTCCTCGCCCTCGCGGTGGCCCTCGTGGGCTCGTTGAGCCTCAGCGCGCCCGCCGCCGATGCCGCCACGACTCCGGCCACGTCCTCCACGATCGGGACCCAGACGCCCGAGGCCCTGTCGGTCACGGTCGCCGGCTCCGGATTCAGCGGCGAGGCCCCGGGCCTCTACGTCTCCCTGGCCCCGGAGGGCACCTCCTCGACGACGGACGCCTCGCAGTACCTGGGCACCCAGTGGATCCAGGCCTCGCAGATCATCGGTGGCGAGTTCACGACGACGTTGTCGCTGTCGGCGGCGCAGATCGCGACACTGGACCCCACCAAGCAGTACGTGGTCCACACCATGAAGGCGCACGGCCAGGCGGCGACCGACCCGTCGCAGACGACCGCGACGCCGATCGCCCTGGACTTCGTCGCGCTCGGCCTCACGCCTGCCCCGCAGGAGCCGGGGACCCCCGAGGAGCCGGAGAACCCGGGCACGCCCGAGGACCCCGAGACGCCTGGCACTCCCGAGGAACCCAGCGCGCCGGCGGTGCCGCAGGTGTCGGTGTCGGACACGTCGGTGTCGGCGTCGGGTCAGACGACGGTGACGGTGTCGGGCACGGGCTTTGATCCGCAGTCGTCGATCGCGGCGAATCGTCCGCCGTTGGCGGGCAAGCCGGGCGGTGTGTATGTCGCGTTCGGGAAGTTCGCGGAGAGCTGGAAGCCGTCGGCCGGTGCCGCGCGAGGCAATCGTCCTGCGGTGGGTTCGGAGACGAAGTGGGCGGTGCTGGCCGAGGACATGGCGACGGTCGGTGGCCTGCCGGCGGGTGCGATCGAGCTGCGTCCGGATGGTTCGTTCACGGCGCAGATCGTGCTGGACAAGGCTGCTGCTGACACGGCTGCTGCGGCGCTGGAGTCGGGCAACTACGGGATCTACACCTATCCCGGTGGAGGTGCGGTGACGCCGTCCTTCGAGACCTACACCCCCATCACGTTCGAGCCTCCGGTCGTCGTGCCGGTCGTGCCGACGACGTCGTCGACGATCACGGCGCAGTCGGTTGATGGTCTGACGGTGGACGTCGTGGGTAGCGGTTTCAGTGGTGCTGCGCCGGGTCTGTACGTCTCGTTGGCGGTCGAGGGCACGACGTCGACGACGGATGCGTCGCAGTACGTGGGGACGAAGTTCGTGATGCCGATGTTCATCACGAACGGGACGTTCTCGACGACGATCTCGCTGACGAAGGAGCAGGTCGCGGCGCTGGACTCGACCAAGCAGTACGTGGTGCACACGATGAAGGCGCACGGCCAGGCCGCGACGGATCCGTCGCAGACGACCGCGACGCCGATCGCGTTGGACTTCACCCTGCTGCAGCCGGCACCGGAGCCTTCT
>JAHEXN010000096.1 GCA_023252095.1 Actinomycetes bacterium
CGGATCGCGTGTACGTCATCCCGGACGGCATGACGGCGGAGATCGCCGTCGCCGCGATCGGGACCGGCCGCACGGCCGCCGGGATCCTCGACCAGGTCGAGATGGGTCCGGACGACGTCGTGGTCGTGACGGCCGCGGCGGGCGGGCTGGGCGTGCTCCTGGTCCAGGCAGCGGTGGCCGCTGGCGCGCGGGTCGTCGGCGTCGCGGGCGGACCGGACAAGGTCGAGCTCGTGCGCGGCCTCGGAGCCCACGACGTGATCGACTACCTCCGGGACGGCTGGGCCGATCTCGTGCCGGCACCGACGATCGTCCTTGACTCCGTCGGCGGCGAGGTCGGCCGGGACCTCCACGACAGGCTCGTGCCCGGAGGGCAGCTGGTCCGGTACGGCTGGTCGTCAGGCGAGCAGAACGAGCACAACGATCCGGACCGGACGGTCGTCGAGGTGCTCGGCCCGGCAATCCTCGCGAACCTGCCGCGCCTCGAACGGTCGGCGCTCGACGCGGCGGCCGACGGCTCGCGCGTGCCGCTCGTGACGACGTTCCCCCTCGCCGACGCCGCCGGGGCGCACCGAGCCCTCGAGGAGCGCCGGACCACGGGCAAGGTCGTGCTCGTCACGGGTGCAGGAACGTGACGGCGACGGACGCCCGCCCCGCGACCGGCTCTCCCTGGGACCGTCAGCACGCGGGGGTGACGCTCGGGGTCTTCTCGCTCGCGTTCCTGTTCGCGTTCGAGGCCCTCGCCGTCGCGACGGTCATGCCGGAGGTCGTGCGCGACCTCGACGGGCTCTCGCTCTACGCCGTCGCGTTCGCGGCACCGCTCGCGACGTCGATCCTGGCCCTCGTCGTGGCCGGCCCCATGGCCGACCGCCACGGGCCCGTGCGGGTGCTGAACGTGGGACTGATCGTGTTCTGCCTGGGCGTGCTGCTCGCCGGTCTGGCGCCGTCGATGCCGTGGTTCATCGTCGGACGGCTCCTGCACGGCGCAGGCGGGGGTGCACTCGGCGTCGCGCTGTACGTCGTGATCGCCGAGGCGTACCCCGGCACGATGCGCCCGCGGGTCTTCGCGATCCTCACGAGCGCCTGGGTCCTGCCCGCCGTGGTGGGCCCCGGCATCGCGGCCGGCGTGGCGGCCACGGCGGGGTGGCGCTGGGTCTTCCTCGGGGTCCCCGTCCTGGCCGTCGGCGCCTGGTGGCTCGTGCGCTCGGCGGGTGTCGAGCACGTCGCGAGCGACGTGGGGTCGTTGTCGCGTCGACGCATCCTGCTGGCCGTGCTGGCCGCGGTCGGCGTCCTCACGGTGAGCGCGGGGGGACAACGTGAGCTCGACGCGTGGCCGGTCGCGGTCGGAGTCGGCCTCGTCCTCGCGATGGGTGCCGGGGTGCGGCTGCTCCCACGCGGTGCCTGGAGCGGGGCACGCGGCGTACCGAGCATGCTGGGCACCCGGGGTGCGGTGGGCGCCTCCTTCACGCTCGCCGAGGTCAACCTCCCCCTGCTGCTGGTCCTCGGACGCGACCTGCCGCTCGTCGCGGTCGGAGCCGTGCTGACGTCAGGGGCCGTGACGTGGTGCCTGGGCGCCGTCCTTGCCGCGCGATGGAGTCGGCTCGGCGACAAGGTCGTGCGGGTCCGGCTCGGAGCGGGCCTCGTCGCCGCAGGCATCGCGGGGTCGACCCTCGCCGGTGTGCCGGAGGTGCCGCTCGCGTTGCCGGTCATGTTCTGGGGCGTTGCGGGGCTCGGCATCGGGATGGCGTACTCGACGATCTCGGTGCTCGTGCTCGACGCCGCCACGGACGGCAGCTATGGGGTCAGCTCGTCGGCGCTCCAGCTCAACGACTACCTCGTGACGAGCACGGTCCTCGCGGTCGGCAGCGTCGTGTTCGCGGGATTCGCCGCCTCGGCACCCGTGACCGGTGCGGGCCTGCTCGTGGGCCTCGCGGTCGGCGTCGCCCTGCTGGCCTCGCTGACCGCGGCCCGGATCCGGATCACGTCCGTTCCCTGAGGTGCGACGAGCTCTGCGAGGAGCCTCGAAGGGTCGCGGCCAGGCTTCGAGGCTCGCTCGTTCCTCGCTCACACCTCAGCCAGCGGGGGAAGTCGGCTAGAACGGCGGCCAGGGTACGGCCGGCATGTGGCCGCTGGGGGCGGGGAAGATCGCCGCGTCGTGCAGGTGGTCGCACCGCTCGGCGAGCGCGTCGATCTCCTCGGTGGTCACGTGCTCGGCGAGGGCTGCGCCGAGGTCGCCCGCCAGGGCGTCTCGGACCCGATCGACACCGGCGAGCTCCTCGTCGCTGAGCGGCTCGCCGATCCACCCCCACAGCACGGTGCGCAGCTTCGGCTCGGCGTGGAAGGTCAGTCCGTGGTCGATGCCGTGCCGGTGGCCGTCGGGCATCTCGAGGACGTGCCCGCCCTTGCGGTCGGCGTTGTTGACCACGACGTCGAACACGGCCATGCGGCGCAGGACGGTGGACTCCTCGTGGACGAGGGAGACCACGTTCTCCTGCGCGTCGAGACCGTCGAAGACGTGGTGCCACCCGTCCAGCAGCTGGCCGGCGGGGACGATCGTGACGGCCTCCTGCGCCTGGTCCGGCTCACGCCAGAGCTGCACCATGCCAGGTCCCAGCGGGCCGTCGCGCAGCCACGTGCGTGGCACGAGATCCCAGCCCATGACCTCCGACACGAGGTAGGCGGCCACCTCGCGCCCCGCGAGCGTGCCGTCGGGGAAGTCCCACAGCGGTCGCTCGCCCGCGACGGGCTTGTAGGCCACGTCGACGGCGGCCTCTCCCTCGCCGATGCGCCCCGCCAGGGTCACGTTCGACGCGGACCGGATCTGCGCCGTGAGCGTCAGCTCGTCGTGGGCGAGGTCGGGACTCACCGGAACCCGTCGGGGAGCTCGCAGACGTGGTCGTCCTCCATGGGTTCCCCGCACAGCGAGCACACCGGTCGGCCGGCGCCGACGATGTCGCGGGCCCGCTTCGCGAACGCCCGCGCGCTGCCGACGGGGATCTTGACCCGCAGGAGCTCCTCGGGCTCGAGGTCGATCTCGACGACCTCGGCATCGAGCTGGGACGCGAGGTCGTCGAGCTCGATCTCGGCGATCGCGAACGCCTCGATCACGATCTGCGAGGTCGCCGGGTCCCAGCCGAGGCTCATGGTGCCGGCACGGAACAGGTCGTCGACCGGCTCGTCGAGCGGGTCGACGTCGTCGAGCTCGACGGGAGTGCCGCTGGGCACGCTGAACGGGTTGCCGTCCTCGGCCATCAGGGTGTCGAGCACCTCGTCGATGCGATCGGCCAGGGCCGCCGCCTGCTGCTTCTCGAGCGACACGCTCAGGACGTCGAGCCCCGTCTTGACCTGGAGGAAGAAGGTGCGCTGACCGGGTTCGCCGACGGTGCCGACCACGAAGCGGTCCGGCCAGTCGAAGGCATGCACGGTGGGGGACATGCTTCCCATGCTAGGAGCGTCCCCCTGGAGCCGCTGCGGGCCCGGCCCCTCCGCCCACCGCGGCGTCCTCGTCAGGTGCTGACGCATCGGGGGCGGGAGCGAGCCAGGCGAGGTCTCCGGCGTGCGTGTTGACGCTGACCACGTGGGGTCGCGAGCGTCCGTAGCGGATGATCGTGACCGAGGCCGGATCGGCCTGGATCCGCTGGAACAGGTCGAGGTGCATGCCGTAGGCGTCGGCGACGAGCGCCTTGATGATGTCGCCGTGACTCACGGCGGCCCAGACGGCGCCCTTGCCGTGCTCGGCCTCGATCGCGGCGTCGTGCGCGCGGATCGCTGCGACCGCGCGCGACTGCATCGTGTGGATCGACTCCCCGCCGGGGAACGCGGCGGCCGAGGGGTGACGCTGCACGGTCTCCCACAGGTCCTCGCCGGCGAGGTCGACGAGGGGCCGGCCCTGCCAGTCGCCGTAGTCGCACTCCGAGATCGCCTCGTCGACCGTGACCTCGGGAGGAGTCGCCTGGCGGCGCCGGATCTCCTCGGTCGTCTGGCGGCAGCGCTCGAGCGGGCTCGAGACGATCGCCGCGAGCGGCACGACCGCGAGGCGTTCGCCCGTGCGGGCGGCCTGCTCCTCGCCGGTCTCGTCGAGCAGGACGCCCGGGGTGCGGCCGGCGAGGACGCCGGTCGCGTTGGCGGTCGTCCGGCCGTGGCGGACGAGGATCACGGTGGCCATGGTGCGAGCCTAGGTGTGGGCCCGTAGCGGGGTCAGGACGGCGGCGGGTCGAGGCTCTTCTCGAGCTTCTTCGCCAGCTGGCGGTAACCGCGTCGGTCGTAGAACGCGTGAGCGCCCTCACGCTCGAGCGACGACGCGACCGTGATGCGCTGGCAGGACCATGTCTCGGCCCAGCCCTCGACCGCGCCGACGAGCGCGGTGGCGGCACCGGACCGGCGGTGTGTCGCCGAGACGACCAGTGCGGTGATCTCCGCGACGGGTCGGTCGAGCTCGTAGGGGTGGAAAACGTGACCGGCGACGAACCCGACGGCGTCGCCCTCGTCCTGCTCGTCCGCAGTCAGGACCCATGCGGCGTCGGCCTCGCGGGGCGCCCGCTCCGCCAGTCGTGCGGCCACCACCGCCGGCGACACGGGGTAGCCCAGCTCACCCAAGAGCGCAGCGACAGCCGCTGCGTCGTCCGGTCGCACTGGTCGGACCTTCATGCTCACGATCGTAGGAGATCCTCGGCATCGACCGCGATCGCACGACAAGGTCTGGCACGGTGCTGTCATGAGCATCGACGTGGAACGCCACGGACCGGTCACGGTCGTCACCATCAACCGCCCCGAGGTCCGCAATGCGGTCGACACCGAGCACGCCCACGCGCTGCACGCCGCGTTCCGTGAGTTCGACGCCGACGACTCCGCCAGTGTGGCGGTCCTGGCGGGGGCCGGCGGCACCTTTTGTGCAGGCGCCGACCTCGGCGCGGTCAGCGAGGGACGGATGCACGTGGAGCCGCCGGGGGGCGACGACGTCCCGGGGCCGATGGGCCCGACCCGCCTGCTCCTGGGCAAGCCGGTCGTGGCCGCTGTCGACGGGCACGCCGTGGCAGGTGGGCTCGAGCTCGCGCTGTGGTGCGACCTGCGGGTCGTCGACCCGGCCGCGGTGTTCGGCGTCTACTGCCGACGCTGGGGCGTGCCGTTGATCGATGGCGGAACGGTGCGCCTGCCCCGGCTCATCGGTCAGTCGCGGGCGCTGGACCTCGTGCTGACGGGACGTGCGGTCGAGTCCGACGAGGCATTGGCGATCGGCCTGGCGAACCGCGTCAGCCCGGCGGGTGGGGTGCTGGACGCCGCGATCGAGCTCGCCGAGCAGCTGGCCGCGTTCCCGCAGACCTGCCTGCGGCAGGACCGGCTCTCGGTCCACGAGCAGGACGGTCTCGACCTCCCGGCGGCGATCGGCGCCGAGTGGGAGCACGGGGTCGCGTCGCTGCAGGAGGCCACCGCCGGCGCCGCCCGCTTCGCCGGTGGCGAGGGCCGGCACGGCACGTTCACCTGATCGCCGGGCGGTGGATTCGCCACCGAAAACGGTCCATCCGGGGCGGGGCGGTGGATCTTCCACCGAATGCGGCGGTATTCGGTGGTAGATCCACCGCCCCGCGGGCCTGCGGTTCCTTTCGGTGGTGGATCCACCGCCCCCACAGCGGGCGCCTCGGGCAGGCGGGCCTCAGCTGACCGGACGCACCTTCGACGCGGCCTCGGTGGCGCGGGCGCGGGCCTCGTCGGTCGTGTCGCCCGCGGCGACCGCGACGCCCATGCGACGGCGCGTGAAGCTCTCGGGCTTGCCGAACAGGCGCAGGTCGCTCTCCGGGACCGCGAGCGCCTCCGCGACGCCCTCGAACGCGACGCCGACGGCCTCGACGCCGCCGTACACGACGGCCGAGGCCCCCGGACGGCGCAGCGTCGGGTCGACCGGCAGGCCCAGGATCGCGCGGGCGTGCAGCTCGAACTCGTTCTGCCGCTGCGTCGCGAGGGTCACGAGCCCGGTGTCGTGCGGACGGGGGCTGACCTCCGAGAAGATCACCTCGTCACCGCGCACGAAGAGCTCGACCCCGAACAGGCCACGCCCGCCCAGGGCCGCAGTGATGCGGGCCGCCACGTCGCGCGCACCCGCGAGCGCCGCGGGCGTCATGGCCTGCGGCTGCCACGACTCGACGTAGTCGCCGTCGACCTGGCGGTGGCCGATCGGGTCGCAGAAGAAGGTCTCGACCTCGCCGGACGATCCGATGGCGCGCACCGTGAGCTGGGTGATCTCGTAGTCGAAGTCGACGAAGCCCTCCACGATCACGCGGCCTGAGTCGACCCGACCACCCGCTGCGGCGTACTCCCAGGCCGCGGCAACCTCGTCAGCCGTGCGCACGAGGCTCTGGCCCTTGCCGGACGACGACATGACGGGCTTGACGACGCACGGGAAGCCCACGGCCTCAGCACCGGCGGCGAGCTCGTCGGCCGAGTCGGCGAAGCGGTACGGCGAGGTCGCCAGCCCGAGCTCCTCGGCGGCGAGCCGGCGGATGCCCTCGCGGTTCATCGTCAGCGACGTGGCGCGGGCCGTGGGGATCACGGTGGCCAGGCCGTCGGCCTCGATCGCGAGCAGGGCGTCGGTCGCGATCGCCTCGATCTCGGGCACCACGAGGTGGGGACGCTCGGCCTGCACGACGGCACGCACGGCCGCGGCGTCGGTCATGTCCACGACGTGGCTGCGGTGCGCGACCTGCATCGCGGGGGCATCGGCGTAGCGGTCGACCGCAATGGTCTCGACACCGAGCCGCTGCAGCGCGATCGTGACCTCCTTGCCGAGCTCACCGGCTCCCAGGAGGAGGACGCGCGTCGCATTCGGGCTGAGCGGGGTGCCGATCGTCATGGGGCCATCATGGTGCCGTGACCCCGCCGCCCGACGTCCCCCCTCCCGTCATCGAGGTCGTCGCCGCCGTGGTGGTGGGCCCCGACGGCCGGACGCTGCTCGTGCGCAAGCGCGGGACCACGGCGTTCATGAACCCCGGCGGCAAGCCGGAGGCGGGCGAGGCGCATCGCGACGCCCTGGTGCGCGAGCTCGACGAGGAGATCGGGCTGCTGGTCGAGTTGTCGGCGCTCCAGCCCCTCGGCACGTTCGAGACGGACGCGGCGAACGAGCCGGGTCACGCCCTCGTGGCGCACGTGTTCCTGCTCGACCTCGCATCCGCCGACCACCGGGTCGCCGCCGAGATCGAGGAGTCGCGCTGGATCGACCCCGCGCGCCCTGGCGAGGTCGTGCTCGCGCCGCTCGCGGCCGAGCACCTGCTGCCGTGGCTGGTCAGAGCTCGGCGATGACGATCTTGCGCATGTGCATCAGCGCCTCGTAGGCGCCGGGCCGTTCCATGAGCTCGTCGAGGTTCGACGGCACGACCTGCCAGCTCACCCCGAACTCGTCGGTGCACCAGCCGCACTGCTCGGCCTGCGGGACCCGTGACAGCCCGGCCCACACCCGATCGAGCTCCGCCTGTCCGTCGCACGCCACGATGAACGAGACCCCGGGGCCGAACGGCACGTCCATCGGGGCGCCGGAGTCCATCGCGGCCAGGAGCGACTCGCCCAGCCGGGCGTCGCCGTACATCAGGTCGCCCGCGGCGGCCGGCCCCGTCGGCTCCGGATAGGGCGCCAGGGTGCCGATCTCGCCACCCAGGACGTCGACGTAGCGGCGGAGCGCGGCCTCGGCGTGCCCGACGGCCTGGCCGTTGAAGAGCAGGGACGGGACGATGACCGGTCCGGGGTCCTCGCCGGCCAGGGCCAGCTGCCAGGAGACGCCGTTGCGGTCCTCGACCCAGCCGTAGTGGTCGTTGAACGGGTACGACCCGAGCTCCATCAGGACGGATCCACCGTCGGACAGCGACTCCCAGAGCGCCGTCACGGACCCACGGTCAGAGAGTCGGACGAAGAAGGAGATCGACGCGTTCGGCGTGAACGCGGGGCCACCGTTGATCGCCGTGAACGCCATGTCGCCCAGCACGAAGTCGATCGTGAGCACCTTGCCGGCGTTGGCCTTCTGGAAGTCGAGGAGGCCTTCGCTGGGGTAGTGCGACGTCCTGGTGACGCGCGCGCCGCCGGGCAGGTGCGGATCGAAGATCGCCACGTAGCGCTCGATCACCTCGTTGATGTCGTCTGAGAACCAGAGGCTCGGCGTGATCGTCTGGGCCATGTGCACCACCTCGGGGGCTCGTCGACGCGTCGACTCGCTGCTAGCGTGCCACGTCATGGACCAGGTGGCGAGGGACGTGTTCTGTGCCGAAGGAACGGCCGTCAACTGGGTCCTGGTCCGGGAGGGACGCGATCTCACGCTGATCGACGCCGGCTACCCGGGAGACGTCGACGCCCTCCTGGCGTCGATCGCGACGATCGGGCACCGACCTGAGGACGTCCGGGCGGTGCTGGTCACGCATGCGCACGTCGACCACGTCGGGGCCCTGAACCACCTGCACGACCACTTCGGGACACCCGCGCTGATGCATGCCGACGAGGTCCCCAACGCCACGGGGGAGCGGCACGAGAGCGCGACGACGGCCGACGTCGTCACGCGAGCCTGGCGACCAGCCGTCCTGCGGTGGTCGCTCGCGATCAGCCGCGCCGGCGCGACCCGCCACCCCGTCGTCGCGCACGCTGAGGCCTTCGTCAGCGAGGGGCCGCTGGACCTGCCGGGAGGTCCGGTCCCGGTGCATCTGCCGGGGCACACCTCGGGCAGCACCGCGTACCTGCTGCCTGGTGCGGGTGTCGTGGCCACGGGCGACGCGCTCGTCACCGGGCACCCGTTGTCGCCGCGACCCGGCCCGCAGCTGCTCCCGGAGTTCTTCGACCACGACCGGCCGGCGGCGCGCGACTCCCTCCGGCGGCTCGGGGCGCTCGACGCCGACCTCGTGGTGCCAGGACACGGCCTTCCCTGGCGCGGCGACCTGGCCGCGGCCGCGGAGCAGGCTGCCAGACTTCTCCCGTGACGCCCGACGCCGACCTGCCGCTCGACTGGGCCCCGCACGTCGACCAGGTCGTGCCGTGGTCGCAGACCGTGCCCCAGGGACCGAAGGCCGATCGCACCATGCGCGAGATCGTCGTGCAGCGGCCCCCGTTCGTCGCCGGCCTGGACCTGCCGTACGACCGGTCGCTCAAGGTCACGATGGACTCGGCCCTCGCCGGGCTCGCCCAGCTCGACCTGACGCACGGACGCAAGCTCGGGGCGCTGCATCAGCTGCTGCTGCGGACCGAGTCCGTGTCGTCGTCGAAGATCGAGAACATCGAGGCGAGCCTGGGCGACTACGCCAAGGCGCTGCACGGCAAGGGCGCCAACGCCTCGGCCGTCTCGATGGCCGCGGCCACGCACGCGCTCGCCGATGTCATCGCCGACGCCGGCCGCACGGGGCAGCTGCGGCAGGAGGCGATGCTGGGGGCCCACCACGCGCTGTTCCGCCGCCACCACGACATGGCGCCCAAGGCGGGGAAGCTGCGCACCGTGCAGAACTGGATCGGGGGCAGCGACTACTCGCCACGCAACGCCCTGTTCGTGCCCCCGCCTCCCGACACCGTGCCCGGCTTCCTCGACGACCTGTTCGCCTACGCCAACCGCGACGACGTGCCGGTCCTCGTGCAGGCGGCCGTGGTGCACGCGCAGTTCGAGTCGATCCACCCGTTCACCGACGGCAACGGCCGGATCGGGCGCACGCTGATCCACGCCGTGCTGCGCCGCCGCCGGGCCACCAAGAACCTCACGGTCCCCATCGCCTCGGGTCTCGTGGCGCACCGCGACCGGTACTTCGACGCCCTGGGCGCCTACCGCCAGGGTCACGCGCGACCGCTCGTCGGCATGCTCACTAACGCCACGCTGATCGCGAGCCACGAGTCGCGCCGCACGGCCTCCAGCCTGCACGAGATCGGACGCGAGTGGGAGGACGCCCTCGGCGGAGTCGTGGTCGGCAGCCCGGAGTCCCGGCTGCTTCGCCTCCTGCTCGCCGAGCCGATCCTGACCCTCGAGCTCGCCTCCCAGCAGACCGGCTACTCCGGCGCCGAGCTGCGCCACGGCATCGACCGGCTCCAGGCGGCGGGTGTCCTGACCGCCAAGGGTCGTCGGAGCCAGCGTCTCTGGACGGCCAGTGCGATCCTCGACGAGCTGCAGGACCTGACCGTGCGCATCGAGACCGTGACACGCCGCGCCGACGCGGCGGAGGGGTAGGTCCGGGAGGCGCCTGACCGCCCCCGGGGGTGCAGGACAAGCGGCCGCGGACGTGGCGGCGGGGCGGGCGGGAGACGATGCGTTCGGGCTGCCCGAGCAACCGCCATGCCTCATCGCTGGTCCCTCACCAGGCCCCGCCGACCTACACCCAGTAGCCGACCGCGACCACGACGCCGGCCACGACCACGAGGGCGCGGAAGACCTCGGCCGGCAGGTGCCGCCCGATCTGGGCGCCGACCCAGCCGCCGACGACCGATCCGGCGGCGAGCAGGCCGATGACCCGCCAGTCCAGGGGTGCGATGAACAGGAACACGATCGTCGCGACCACGTTCGAGGCGAACACCGCGAGCGTGCGGAGTGCGCTGATGACCGCGAGCGACAGGTCGAGGCCGAAGGCGAGGACCGCGACCATCATGACGCCCTGACCGGCTCCGAAGTAGCCGCCGTACACGCCGCAGGCGGCGGTGCCGGCGGCCAGGGTAGGCGTCATCTCGGTGCGGTCGCCGACGACCTCCTCGCCCGAGGCGGCCGCCTTGCGTCGCTTCAGGTACGCCGAGATGCGTGGCTGCGTCGCGACGAGCGTGCACGCGAAGAGGATCAGCCACGGCACGAGACTCTCGAAGACGTCCGAGGGCAGCTGCAGTAGGAGCAGGCCTCCGGCGATCGCGAAGCCACCGCTGAGCACGACGACGGAC
>JAHEXN010000321.1 GCA_023252095.1 Actinomycetes bacterium
GCGCGCGGGCAGCAGCAGATCGACCGCGTCCTGCCCCTGTCGGCGTTCCGTCGCCGCCCCCGACGCGTCACGGCCCTGCTCGAGCGCTACATCGGTCACGTCAGCCGCTTCCGGCGACCGCTCGTGGTCGTCATGGGGCTCACCGCACCGGCCGACATCTGGAAGCCGTGGTTCCCCGGTCTCGAGCCACGCCTCCGAGTCATGGACACGGCACTGAAGGACATGGTCGCGCGCCTGGGCCACCCCGACGTGCAGTTCGTCGAGGTCTGGGACGAGGCCGAGACCTGGCGCGCCCGGGGCGAGGAGCCGTGCGCCGACGGCGGGCACTACACCCCCGCGTTCCACCGCCACATCGGCACGAAGGTCACCGCGACGATCGAGCAGTGGCTGGCCGCGCCGGGCTCAGACGTCAGCGCTTGAGGACCTTCGCGGGGATGCCCGCGACGGTCGCGCCGGGCTCGACGTCCTTGAACACGACGCTGTAGGCACCGACGAGCGCTCCGTCGCCCACCGTCACGGCGCCGTAGACCGCGGACCGGGATCCGAGCACGACGTCGTCGCCGATCACGGGGTACGGCATGTCGCCGCGGGCCCGCGGGTCCTTGACGCCGATGTCGACGCCCTGGTGGATCGTGACGTTGGAGCCGACCACGACGAGCGGACCGATCGTGACGCCTCCGGGGTGCTCGATCATGAGGCCGGGCCCGAACTTCGCGCCGGCCGAGATGTCGATGCCCAGCAGCACGATGCCGATGCCGCGGAGCATGCCGCCGAGGTGCCAGAAGCCTCGCTCGACCAGACGCTGCTGCGACCGGATGAACAGCGAGGCCCAGAGACCGGGGCGCTGGAAGCCCCGGTGGAACGCCTTCCACCACGGGTCCATCGAGTTCGTGAATCGCTCCATGTCGGACGACACGAGGTACGCGAACGTGTACGTGTCCGTCGTCGGGGTCACGGTCATGCGCACATGCTAGGTCAAGCGTCGTCGCGAGCGGACGGGACCGGCACACCCCGCGCGTGGCGTCCGCCACTGCCCAGCGGGGACGTGCGGAGGACGGCGATCCCGAGCGCCCCGACGGCGCAGACCGCGACCGCGAACATCGCGATGCCCGCGCCGACCGGCTCACCCATCTGGGCGGCCACGACGATGCCGAGCACCACGACGGGGGTCAGTGCCAGCTCGATCCAGGACGCCGATCCGCCCCGCTGGCGCCCCTGCAGGACGGCGATCAGGATGCGCCGGTACCCGAGCAGGGCCGACGCCGCGATGAGCCAGTACGCGATCGGCACCGCGGGCGCGAACTCCTGACCGAAGGCGATCTCGATGACGGGCCGGGCGACCGCCGCGACGAGCAGGCCGATGACGCCGAGCACCGCAGCACTCGCGAGGAGCCACTTCACGATGAGCTTGCGCTCGGCCGCGGGCTCACGCTGGCTCCCGGCGACCCGCGGCAGGAGCACGGCCGCCATGCCCGACGCGAGCGTCGACGTGAGGGCCGCGAGGGCGATGGCCGCCGCGTACAGGCCCAGGGCCGCGGTGCCGAGCATCGCGCCGATCAGGGCGCGGTCGAGGGAGAGCCCGTCGATCGGGCCGATGCTGCTGACGTACGTCGACCTGGTCATGCGCCACAGCTCGCGCCCCTCCACCTGGTCGGTCGGATCGTCCTTGGCGCGCCGCGCGGGCTGCAGGAGCAGGACGGAGACGACCAGACCGATGGCCAGCGAGCTCGCCATGATGACCGTGACGACCAGGGCGCTGGACTCGCGCACCGCGACGAACAGGACCACGAGGGCCGTGGTCGAGAGCGCCTGCGGCAGCAGCGTCGCGACGGCCACGCGGTTCATCGGCGCGCTCTCGCCGAGCAGCGCGTTGGTCACGAGCCGGAAGCCCATGCCCTGCAGGGCCATCATGAGCACCATGAACCCGAGCCACCAGACGTAGGTGGCTCCGGGGTCGCCGTGCAGGAAGACGAACAGCACCGCGAACGGCACCGACCCGGCGACGCCGAGGAGCACCCAGGTCGGCACGAGGTGACGCACGCCGTCGCGCGCCGTGACGCCCTGGTCGGCGAGCCGCACCGCGACCGAGTTCGCCAGGCTCCCGCCGAGCGTGAGCTGGGTCGCCATGCCACCGAGAGCGATGACCAGCGCGACCTCGCCCCGGCCCTCGACGCCCAGGAGACGGGCCGAGACGATCCCGCTGATCGTGACGAGGCCCTGGATGATGAATCCGCCCCCGATCACGAACAGGGCGGCGATCTTCTGGCCCACGCGTCAGTCCCGTGCGCTCGGGAGCGCGGCGGCCGCGCGGGGCAGGCCGTCGGCGCGGACGTCGAGCAGCCGGCGGCAGTACTCGTCGACCGCGGCCCACTGCTCGTTGCGTCCCGTGCGGATCTCGACCTCGCCCGCAAGCACCGCCCGCATGGCCTCGCCGAGCGCAGGCACCGTGAAGTCGCACGCCACGCCGCCCGCCGTGTACCGGACCTCGCGCGCCCGGACCTTGGAGCCGGCCGTCACGACCGCGACGCCCGCCGCCTCCGCCTTGCCCATGATGCCGCTGGGGCCGTTGTTGGTCAGGGCCAGCGGCACGACGTCGACCGCTGCGACCAGCCGGTCGAGCACCTCGTTCGTCAGGTACTCGTCGCGCACGATGATGCGGGCGCGACGCTCGGGGCTCAGCGCCTCGACCCACTCCCGGACCCCCTCCGAGAGGGCTCCTGCGAGCAGGAGATCGGCGTCGACGCCCGCGTGCTCGAGCGCCTCCAGCAGCATGGGGGCGTTCTTGCGCTCGTAGATCACGCCGAAGATGCCGGCGATGCGCCGGTCGGCGGGCAGGCCGTACTCGGCGCGCCAACGGTCGCGGTCGCGCGAGTGCGCCGTGCAGAACTCGGGGTCCTGCACGCGCTTCACGATCCAGCCGCGCGCGGTGTCGTCGCGCCCGACGTAGCCGACGACGCGGTGCAGCGTGCCCGTGG
>JAHEXN010000097.1 GCA_023252095.1 Actinomycetes bacterium
TGCGCGCCGTCGGTGTCGACCGGCGCATCGGTGGTCGCGTCGATCGTCGCGCGCGCCAGATCGACGAGCTCGCGCTCCTCCGTGGTGAGGGGGCGGGCGTCGGCGAAGCTCGGGTGCACGGTCGCGGGAGGCCGTCGGCTCAGATGCCGCGGAGGTAGTCGGGGTCGTCGTCGGGGCCACGGGGTGGCAGCGGGCGACGACCCGGGCCGGGGCGCAGACGCTTGGTGCCCGCGAAGATCCAGGCCAGGGCACCGAGCACGGGAACCAGCACGATCACGACGAGCCACGCCGGCTTCGGCAGGATCTTGACCTGCTGGCGCGGTGTGGCGATGGCGTCGAAGAACGCGTAGATCACGAGCACGACGGCGATGCCGACGATGATGGCCTTGCCCATGGCCACACCGTAGCGAACAGGGCCAGGGATGCGGCCGGTGCACGTGCGCTGACTACGCTGGCGTCATGTCGCCGTTCTGGACCTACACGCTCTCCCGCCTCGGTCTCCTCGCTGCCACGTACGCGGTCATTGCCGGAGTCGGATTCGGGTTCGGCCTGCTGGAGTTCAGCGAGCTGACGAACCTGATCGTCCTGTTCGTGGCGATGGTCGTCTCGTCGGCCCTCGGCTTCGTGCTCCTGACCGAGCAGCGCGAGGCCTTGGCCCTGCAGGTCCAGGAGCGTGCGGAGAAGATCTCCGCCCGCATCGAGGAGTCGCGCAGTGCCGAAGACGTCGACTGAGCAGCGGGCCTGGATCGCCGAGGCGGTCCGCATCGTCGAGGCCGACGCCAACCGCAGCGCCGACACCCACCTGCACGCCCTCGCCCTGCCGACCCCGGGCGTCGACCTTTACCTTAAGGACGAGTCGGTCCACCCCACCGGCAGCCTGAAGCACCGGCTGGCCCGGTCGCTCTTCCTGTACGCGATCTGCAACGGCTGGCTCGGCCCGGACTCCACCGTCGTCGAGGCGTCGAGCGGGTCGACGGCCGTCAGCGAGGCGTACTTCGCCCGTCTCATCGGGCTGCCGTTCATCGCCGTGATGCCGCGCTCGACCAGCCGGGAGAAGGTCGCGCTGATCGAGTGGCACGGCGGGCGCTGCCACTTCGTCGAGTCGTCGTCGCACACCTACGACGAGGCCCGTCGGCTCGCGGCCGAGTGCGGCGGGCACTACATGGACCAGTTCACGTTCGCCGAGCGCGCCACCGACTGGCGGGGCAACAACAACATCGCCGAGTCGATCTTCGAGCAGATGGCGGCCGAGCCTCATCCCGTGCCCAGCTGGGTCGTCGTGGGCGCCGGGACGGGGGGCACGTCAGCCACGATCGGTCGCTACGTGCGCTACCGCCGGCACGACACCCGCGTGCTGGTCGCCGATCCCGAGGGCTCGGCGTTCCTCGAGGGCTGGGCGACCGACTCCTCCGACGTCACGACCGGCACGACCTCGCGGATCGAGGGCATCGGCCGACCGCGGGTCGAGCCGTCGTTCGTCGGTGGGGTCATCGACGACATGCTGCGGGTGCCCGACGGGGCGTCGCTCGCCGCGATGGCGTGGACGTCCAAGCGCCTCGGGCGTGACGTCGGGCCGTCGACCGGCACCAACGTCTGGGCGTCGCTCGCGTTGGCGACCCGCATGGCCGACGCGGGGGAGCCCGGCAGCATCGTGTCGCTGTTGTGCGACGGCGGTGAGCGCTACCGCGCGAGTCATGCAGACCCGGTGTGGGTCAGGGCGCAGGGCATCGACCCCGCGCCGTTCGCCGCGCAGCTCGACGCCTACGACGCGACCGGCCGGTTGGCCTGACGCCGTCGTTCTCTGAGCGAGCGACAATCGGCCACGAACCGGGAGCACGGCGTCGGGGCGGTGAGTCAGCAACCTCTCACTGTGCTGGAGGTTGCTGGGCCACCGCCCCTCGACGCTGGTGGTGAGCACGCAACCTCATCTGCGGGTCAGAGGGTTGCTGACTCACCGCCGTACCGCTGAGTCAGGCGACGCAGAGGCCGACGGTGAGACCGAGGGCGAAGACGAGCTCGGCGACACCCGTCGACTGGAGCACGGGGATCAGCGCGGGGCCGGTGGCACCCGACGTCACGACCCGTACGCCTCGGACGGCCAGGGGGGCGAACAGGAGCGCCAGGAGGGCCCAGGGCGTCTCGGTGACGGCGAGACCGACAGCCGTGGCGACCGCCACGAGCACGAGCAGGACGTAGAACCCGCGGGTGCGTCCGTCGCCGAGCAGCACTGCGAGGGTGCGCTTGCCCGCGACGGTGTCGGTCGCGATGTCGCGCAGGTTGTTCGCCACGAGGATTGCGCAGGCGAGTGCGCCGACCCCGACGCCGGCCAGGACGCTCGCCGACGTGACCTCCTCGAGCTGGACGAACGTCGTGCCGACGACCGCGACGAGGCCGAAGAACAGAAACACGCTGACCTCGCCGAGCGCGCGGTAGCCGTAGGGCGACGGGCCGCCGGTGTAGGTCCACGCGGCACCGAGGGCCAGGGCGCCGACGAGCAGCAGCCACCAGTTCGTCGTGGCGGCCAGCACGAGTCCGAGGACGCCGCCGAGCGCCAGGAAACCGAGGGCGGCGGCCTTGACCCGTGCCGCGGGGACGAGTCCTGATCCGACCAGACGCAGGGGACCCACACGGTCGTCGTCGGTGCCCCGGACGCCGTCGGAGTAGTCGTTGGCGTAGTTGACGCCGACCTGGAGGGCCAGCGAGACGCCCAGCGCGAGCAGCGCTTTCCACCAGACGAATCCGTCGGCGAGCGCGGCCGCCCCGGTACCGGCCGCGACCGGGGCGACGGCGGCGGGCAGGGTGCGTGGCCGCGCACCCGCGAGCCACAGGGCGAGGCCGTGGGGCGTCTGCGACGTGGGGGGCGTGGGGCCGGCGGTCATGGACGATGAGTCTGCCAGCCCCCTCCTCGGTACGGTGGCGGGGTGGACCGACCGTTCCCGTGGGGCCTGATCGTCATCGCCGTGCTGCTGGGCTGGGGCACGCTGACGCTCGAGGACGGCTGGGCGCAGTACGGCGGTCTCGCGGCCGTCGTCGTCGTGGCCAGCGCGCTGGCCTACCAGATCACCCAGCGCGACAAGGCTCGCGCCGACGCGGAACGGCGCGCGGCCGAGGAGGACGCAGCCGACCCGTGGGACGAGGCCTGACCCCGTGACGGCCTCGCTCCGGCCGGTCTCGGGGGCCGTCGATGAGCTCGTGCCGCTGCTGCGCACCTGGATCGAGGGCGACGAGCCCCTGTGGATCCGCACCAGCGGCAGCACGGGACGCCCGAAGGACGTCGTGCTGTCGCCGCGGGCCGTCCGGGCCTCGGCCACCGCGACACATGCTCGCCTCGGTGGTCCGGGACAGTGGCTCCTGGCGGTGCCGCCGACCGGCGTCGCCGGGCTGCAGGTCGTG
Source organism: Actinomycetes bacterium (assembly GCA_023252095.1). Classification (GTDB taxonomy): domain Bacteria; phylum Actinomycetota; class Actinomycetes; order Propionibacteriales; family Nocardioidaceae; genus Aeromicrobium. The sequence continues at coordinate 3,394 of JAHEXN010000097.1, forward strand.
GTGCGGTCGCTGCTGACCGGGATCGATCCGGTCACGTCTCTCGACGCATACACCGCCGACCGCCGGTACGCCTCGCTCGTGCCGACGCAGCTGCACCGGCTCCTGGAGTCGGGGCAGGTCGGGGCGTGGGCGGAGCTCGACGCCGTGCTCGTCGGGGGCGGCCCGGTGCGGGCGTCGCTCGTCGAGCGCGCGCGGGAGGCCGGCATGAACGTCGTGCGCACGTACGGCATGTCGGAGACGTGCGGCGGGTGCGTGTACGACGGGTACCCGCTCGACGGCGTGCGCCTGCGGATCGACGACGGTCAGGTCATGGTCGCGGGCGACGTCTTGTTCGACGGCTACCTCGATGAGCCTCGCACCGACGAGTGGTTCGCGACGAACGACCGCGGCGAGATCTCGGGCGGTGAGCTGCGGGTCCTGGGCCGTGTCGACGACGTCGTGCTGAGCGGTGGCGTCAATGTGCCGCTTCCCGCGGTGACGGCGGCGCTGCAGGACGCCGACGGGGTCGCCGACGCTCTTGCAGTCGGCGTCGAGGACGAGGAGTGGGGGCAGCGCGTCGTGGCGCTCGTCGTGCCCGCCGACGCGGTGTGCCTCGAGGGTCTGTCCGCCGAGCGGCTCCGTGACGCGGTCGAGGACGCCGGCCACCCCCGCACCTGGGGCCCGCGCGACGTCGCGCTGGTCGACGCGATCCCGATGCTCCCGAACGGCAAGCCCGACCGCCTCGCCGCCCGCGCCCTCTTCTCCTGAATTTCCGCTCGCGAGAGAGTTTGTGTGTGCACAGGAGAGAGTTTGTTACGGCTGTGGACCAACAAACTCACTCCTGACCACCAACAAAATCGCTCGCGACCACCAACAAACTCTCTCGCGAGCGGTACGTCATCCTGGGGGTGGACGACGGGGGCGGCGGGTCCGCCTAGGGTCGAGGACGTGCTGGACGGGACACGGGCGCGCGCGGAGCGCGAGGCGGGCGTGCGGGCGCCGTGGCGGCCCGGGCCCCGGCTGCGCCGAGTGCTCGACGTCGTCCCGGTGGTCCTCCTGGCGATGGCCGTCGTGCTCGTCGGCGTCACGTCGGGCGACCGGTGGTGGCTCCTGCTCGGCCTCGCCCAGACCCTGCCCCTGCTCTGGCGCCGCAGCCACTCCGGCACGGTCTACGCCGTCGTCGCGGGTGCGAGCGCGATGCAGGCGCTCGTGGTCGACGTCCCCCTGGTCAGCCAGCTCGCGTATCCCGTCGCGCTCTACAACCTGGCCCGCCACCGGGGTCCGGTGACCGGTGCAGCCGGTCTGTTCGTGGGCCTCGCGGGTGCCGTCGTCGCCTCGGTCGTGTGGGTCGAGGGGTACCGGCCGCCGTACGTCGAACGCCTGTGGTCCGACTACGTGCCGTACGCCTTCACGGTGGGCGCGATCGTCGTGGTGGCCTGGGCCCTCGGCACCGTGAGCCGGGTGCGCGAGGCCTACGTCGCGGCGATCCTCGAGCAGGGCGAACGACGTGTCGTCGAGGCCGAGCAGCGCGTGCTCCTGGCGGCTGGCAGCGAGCGCGCCCGGATCGCGCGGGAGATGCACGACGTCGTGGCCCACGGACTCTCCGTCATCGTCGTGCAGGCCGACGGCGCCCGGTACGCCGCGGCCCAAGACCCCGACGTCGCGGTCCGGACGCTGGAGACCGTCGCCGCCACGGGTCGTGCCTCGTTGGCCGACATGCGCCGGCTTCTCGGGCTGCTCCGCACCGGCGAGGAGGCGGAGCGAGCGCCGCAGCCCGGCCTGCGGGAGCTGATCGACCTGATCGACCTCGCGCGTCAGTCCGGAACCCGGGTGACCGCGCAGGTCCCGACGGCCGACGTCGTCCTGCCCGAGGGGGAGGGGCTCACGGTCTACCGCATCGTGCAGGAGGCGCTGACGAACGTGCGCAAGCACGCCGGTCCCGACGCCTCGGTCGCGATCACGGTGCACGTCGGTCGCGAGGTCGACGTCACGGTCTCCGACACGGGCAGTGGCGGTCGGCCGCTGGCGCCCGACGGGGACGAGCGCGGCCTCGGGCTGCTCGGCATGAGCGAGCGCGTCACGGTGCACGGGGGCGAGCTGACGGCCGGCCCCGGGGTGGACGGCGGCTGGGTCGTGCGGGCACGGTGGACCCGATGACGACCCAGACCTCGACCGAGCCCCCGACCGAGAGCCCGATCCGGGTCTTCGTCGTCGACGACCAGCAGATGGTCCGCGCCGGCTTCCGCATGCTCGTCGAGAGCCAGCCCGACATGGTCGTCGTGGGCGAGGCCGGCGACGGCGGCGAGGCGCTCGAGCGGCTCGCGGTCACGGCTGCCGATGTCGTCCTGATGGACGTCCGGATGCCGCGGCTCGACGGCGTCGAGGCGACGCGCGCGCTCCTGGAACGGGCAGGTGGCGCCGAGACCGCCCCGCGGGTCATCGTTCTGACGACGTTCGACCTCGACGAGTACGCGTTTGCCGCGCTGCGGGCGGGAGCGTCCGCGTTCCTGCTGAAGGACGCGGCACCGCCGGAGCTCCTGGGCTCCATCCGCTCGGTGCACGCGGGTGATGCCGTGGTGGCCCCGTCGACGACCCGGCGCCTGCTGGAGCACTTCGTCCGGGCGGCGCCGACACCCGACCCCACGGAAGCCGACGTCCCGGCCGAGACGCGCGAACGTCTCGCGCTGCTGACCGATCGCGAGCGCGAGGTCCTGCAGCTCGTGGCCGCGGGACGCTCGAACACCGAGATCGCTGCCGACCTCGTCGTGGCCGAGGCCACGGTCAAGACGCACGTGAGCCGGCTCCTGGCCAAGACCGGGTCGCGCGATCGTGTGCAGCTCGTGGTCCTCGCGTACGACGTGGGTCTGACCGGGCGCTGAACCGTCGGGCGGTACGTACGACCAGGGACGGACCCCGCCCGCCCGGGGACGGTCCCGCGGGCGGACGATCGCGGGTCCGGTTCTTCCTAGCGTTGCGGACATGAACCAGACCACCTCAGCCCGACCGTCCCCGCCCTCTCCGTCCCCGGCCCCCGAGGCCGCCGCCGCGGCCCGCGGACTCTCGCGCACCTACGGCTCGGGACCGACCGCGGTCCACGCTCTTCACGAGGTCGACCTGGACCTGCCGCGTGGACGCTTCACCGCCGTGATGGGTCGCTCCGGGTCCGGCAAGTCGACCCTGATGCACTGCCTCGCGGGTCTCGACCAGCCGAGCGCCGGCACCGTCACGATCGCCGGAACCACGATCACAGGTCTCGGCGACGACGACCTGACTCGCTTCCGTCGCGACCACCTCGGCTTCGTGTTCCAGGCGTTCAACCTGCTGCCGATGCTCACGGCCCGCCAGAACGTGCTGCTGCCTCTGGAGCTCGGCGGCCGGCGCATCGACCGGGAGGTGCGGGCTCGGCTCGACCACGTCGTCGAGGTGCTCGACCTCGTCGATCGCCTGGACCACCGGCCCGGCGAGCTCTCCGGCGGCCAGCAGCAGCGCGTCGCGATCGCGCGAGCGCTCGTGAGCGAGCCCGACCTGGTGTTCGCCGACGAGCCGACCGGCAACCTCGACAGCGAGACGTCGGCCGAGGTCCTCGGGCTTCTCCGGCGCGGCGTGCACGAGCTCGGACAGACCGTCGTGATGGTGACCCACGAGCTCGAGGCCGCCGCGCACGCCGACGACGTCGTGGTGCTGGCCGACGGTCGCGTGCGTGAGCACCTGACGTCGCCGGACGCCGAGACCGTGACCCAGGCCCTTCTCGGTTCGGCACTGGACGGCTCGGCGCTGGGCGTCCCCGTGGGTGGTGGCACCCGATGAGGACCGTGCTGCTCGCCTCCCTGCGGGTCCACACGCGGCGCTACGTCGCAGCGCTCCTGGCGGTCGGCCTCGCGGTCGCGTTCGTGGTCGCGACCGACGCGCTGTCGTCGGCCGCCCGCTCCGGGCTCAACGCCGGCGTCGGTGCGCCGTACGCGAGCGCGGACCTCGTGGTCGGCGAGTCCTACGGGATGTCGGTCGAGGACGAGGAGCGCGCGGGAGAGGTGGCCCGAGGTGCGGGCGGCTCGACCGCGACGATCGGCCGGGCGTGGGAGCAGCTCACGTCCGAGGACGGCCGTCAGCTCGATGCCGAGACGTCGATCGGCACCGTGTCGACGGACCAGGAGTTCCGCTGGCAGGAGGTCGTGTCGGGCCGTGCTCCGACCCGTGACGACGAGGCACTGGTCGACGAGCGTGCCGCGACGTCGCGGAGCATCAAGGTCGGGGACACGTTGACGATCGGGTCCGGCTCCGACGTCCTCGAGGTCACCGTGGTCGGTGTCGCGGCTCCGGCGTCCTACCTGTCGGCGCCGGTCTACGTGCCCTGGGAGGCGCTCCGCGAGCTCCCCGGCGCGCAGCCTGACGTCGTGCTGGTCGACGCGGGCGCGTCCGGTGCCGACGTCGAGGCGCTCACCGCGGACCTGTCGAGCGCCGTGGGAACCTCCGTGCGACCCACGGCCGAGTTCGTCGACGAGCGCCGCACGCAGGTCAACGACGGCATCGACGTCGTGTCCTACCTGGTGCTCGTGTTCGCGGCCGTCGCCGCCTTCGTGGCGGTCCTCGTCGTGGCCAACACCTTCACGATCCTGTTCGCCCAGCGTTCGCGGGACCTCGCGTTGCTGCGGGCCGTCGGCGCGCGCCGCAGGCAGCTGCTCCGAGCCGTGCGGCTCGAGGCGCTGCTGATCGGCGTGCTGGCCTCGACCGTGGGCCTGGTGGTCGGCGGCCTCGGAGGTCTCGGGATCACCGCAGCCGTCCGCGCCGTCGCCGGCCCTGAACGCATCGGCGCCGTCTCGTGGTCGCCCGGCTGGTGGGTCGCAGCCTTCGTCGGCGGTGTGCTCGTGACGGTCGTCGCGTCCTGGTGGCCCACCCGCTCGGTCGTGCGGATCAGCCCGCTCGCCGCCCTCCGCCCGGAGGAGCCGACGCACGCAGGCAGCGCGGTCGGACGCCGACGCATCGCTCTCGGGGTGGCGGTCGCCGCCCTCGGCGCGGTGCCGCTCGGCATCGGGATCGCGACGATGCACCTGTGGCTCGCGATGCTCGGGTGCTTCGCGACCTTCGTGGGCGTCCTGGTGCTCGGCCCGGTCCTGGTGCCGGCCGTCATTCGGCTCATCGGTCGCGGCCTCGGACGGTCGGGTGCCCCCGCGCGCCTCGCCGTCGACAACGCGGTCCGCAACCCGCGTCGCACGGCAGCGACCACGGCGTCGCTCCTCGTCGGCGTCACGCTCACCGCGACCGTCCTCACGGTCATGGCGACGGGGCGGGGCGCGATGGAGGCCGACATGGACCAGGAGCACCCGGTGGACCTGGTGCTCTCGTCCACGACGGCCGCCTCCGACACGGTGCTCGAGAAGGTCGCGGGAACCCAGGGCGTCGAGCAGGCGGTCGGGGTTCCGGGAACGACCGCGAGCGCGGGTGACCTCGGTGAGGTCGCGGTGCTCGCGCCCGACGACGCGACCTCCGCGGCCACGCGTGACGGTGGCGCGGCGTTGACGGTCGGAGCCGACGAGGTCCTGGTGCCGTCTGACGCCAAGGGTCTGGGTGATGTCGGGATCCCGGAGCGCCTGACGCTCAAGGGTCCCGCGGGGGTCGTGGAGCTCACGACGCGCCTGGTCCCGAGCCGGTTCGGTGGTGCGTTCGTGGTGGCCCCGGCGACCCTGGAGCGACTGACGCCCGAGCCCGAGATGCAGGCCGTCTGGGCCCGCGCCGAGTCCGGTGCGGACGCCGACGACCTGGGCGGGTCCCTCGGACTGATCGCCCGCGAGGGCGGCCTCGAGCTGACCAACCAGCTCGACCGGAGGGCCTGGGTCGACGTGCAGCTCGACGTCCTGGTGGGTGCCGTCGTCGGTCTGCTCGGCATCGCGGTGCTGATCGCCCTTGCGGGAATCGGCAACACGCTCGGCCTGTCGGTGCTGGAGCGCGGACGTGAGAACGCGCTCGTGCGGGCCCTGGGACTGACGCGCGGTCAGCTGCGACGGTCGCTCGGCGTGGAGGGCCTGCTTCTGGCCGCTGCGGCCGGACTGCTCGGCACGGCGCTCGGCATCGGGTACGCGTGGGCCGGGGTCAGGACCGTGATCGACGTCGCGGTGCCCGACGCCACGATGGTCGTGCCATACGGGCAGCTCGCGCTCGTGGTGCTCGTCGCCGCCGTGGCCGGGCTCGTGGCCTGCATCGTGCCGGCCCGTCGTGCCGGCCGCATCGCCCCGGCCGAGGGCCTCGTGGCGGACTGACCCCGTCACGACGAACCGGCCGCGGACCCCAAGGTCCGCGGCCGGTCCGACGTCTCTGCGCGTGTGGTCAGTGCGTCCCGGCGGTGGCCTGGGTGACGGCCTCGAGCACGGGGGTGGTGCCGCCCACGAGGTCCCACTGCTGGCGGACCGAGCGGCCGTCGTCGACGACCGCGGCGATCGTCGAGGCGACGTCCTCCCGGGGGATCTGGCCCTTGGCGAGGTCGACGCCGAGCGTGACCTGGCCCGTGCCGGGGTCGTCGGTCAGGCCGCCCGGACGCAGGATCGTCCACGACAGGGAGGACTCGCGCAGGTGCGTGTCGGCGTCGCGCTTGGCCTCGACGTAGACACGCCAGACGTTCTCGACGTCGTCACCGAGCGGCTCGTCGACGCCGATCGCGGAGACCTGAACGAACCGCGCGATGCCGAGGGCCTCGGCGGCCTGGGCCGACCGGATGGACCCCTCGAGGTCGACCGTGCGCTTGCGGGCGGCGTTGCCGTCGGGCCCGCCGCCGGCCGCGAAGACGACGGCGTCCGCACCCTCGAGCGCGGCTTGCAACGCCTCGTCGTCGTCGGTCTCCAGATCGAACAGGCGGGTCTCGACACCGGCGGCCTGCAGCTCGTCGGCCTGCTCCTGGCGGCGGACGAGGGCACGGGGCTTGTGGCCGGCATGGATGAGCTTGGGATGAAGGAGGCGAGCGATCTGGCCCGCCCCTCCGACAACTGCGATGGTGGCCATGTCTCGAGCCTACGGTCGCTCGGGTGACTAGGCTCGTCGTGTGATGCCGATCGTGTTCTCGCTGCCGCTGCGCGACCGGTTCCGTGGCATCACGCACCGCGAGGGCGTCCTGATCGAGGGCCCGGCGGGCTGGGGCGAGTTCGCCCCGTTCCTCGAGTACGGAGACGCGGAGGCCGTCCACTGGTGGACCGCGGCGCACGAGGCGGCCCACGTCGGGTGGCCCGAGCCGGTGCGGGCCCAGGTGCCGGTCAACTGCATCGTTCCGGCCGTCACGCCCGAGCGGGCCGCCGAGATCGTCCGGGCGTCCGGGTGCCGCACGGCCAAGGTCAAGGTCGCCGAGCAGGGCCAGGACCTCGCCGACGACCTCGCCCGCGTGGCAGCGGTGCGTGAGGCCCTGGGCCCCGACGGCCGAATCCGGGTCGAAGCGAACGGCGGGTGGGGCGCCACCGAGGCGTTCGTCGCGGTGCTCGCCCTCG
>JAHEXN010000338.1 GCA_023252095.1 Actinomycetes bacterium
GGCAGGTGCCGTCGCTGTACATGAACGGCGCGATCACGAAGTCGCCCACCGCGACGGCGCCGACATCCGTACCGACGGCCTCGACCACGCCGATGAACTCGTGGCCGATGCGCGTGCCGGCCCGGCGCTTGCTGACGCCGCGGTAGTACCAGAGGTCGGAGCCGCAGACACAGGTGGCGACGACCCGCACGATGGCGTCGGTCGATACCTGGATCTCGGGGTCGGGCACCTCTTCGACGGCCACGTCGAACGGGGCGTTGAACACAAGGGCTCGCATGCCTCGATGCTACCGGCGAGCGAGCCGGAGGTGGGCGTAGCCCGGGATGAGGGTGCCGCGCTGCGCCCGCCGCGACACCACCCGCAGCGGCGCCTCTGCAGCGGCGTCGAGCACCGCGCCGAGCGTGGTGGCGATCTGCGCCATCGCGAGCGGGGCGCCGAGGCAGAAGTGCACGCCCGCGCCGAACCAGAGCTGCTTGAGCGAGGCCGCCGGGTTGCCGACGGGGTCGAAACGGCCGGCGGCGCGGTCGGTGAGGAAGGTGGCGAGGATGAGCCGGTCTCCCGAATGCACGGCGACGCCGCCGACGGATGCCTCGGCCTGCACGCTCCGCAGCATCACCGGCGACGGGGTGGTCACCCGCAGCCCCTCGGCGACCGCGGCGTCGACATCGCTCCGATCGTGGGCGAGAACGTCGAGCCAACCGGTGTCGGCGAGGATGGCGACCATCCGCGGCAGGTACGACACGAGCGTCTCCGTGCCGGTGAGCACGAAAGCGCCCACCGCACCCATCGCCTCGTCTTCGGAGAGGCCGAGTTCGCGCATCCGGCCCGGGACCGTGGTGGAGACGGTACCGGGCTCTGGTGCCTCGCGGTAAGCGCGGCGCGCGTGCTGCGTGAGCTCGCCCAGCACCTCGCGAGCCGATTCCACCTGGGCCGGGGTGAAGCGCGGGCGCGACAGCCGCACGAACCCGGTCACCGCCGACACGCGGGCGAACAGCTCCTCGCCGATCACCTCGCGTTCGAGCCCCACCAGCCGGCTGATCACGCGCCCCGCGTAATCGCGCACCTCGGCGACCAGATCGACCGTCTCACCGGCCACCAGGCGCGTGGTCAGCGAGGCCGCGGCTGCGCCGATCGTGGCCCGGGTCAGCTCGCCGACGTACGCGGGCGCGAACAACGGCCCGAGCCGGCGGCGCAGCGCGAGGTGGTCGACCCCCTCCATGTTGAGCAGCACCGACGGGCCGAGCACCGGTGTCCACAATTCGGCCGGCGAACCGGGCCCGGTCTTGGTGAAGCTGGCGGTGTCGAGCAGCACCGAGCGCAGCACGTCGGCATCCGTCACCAGCACGCCGAGGCCGGGCACGCGCACGACGGGGCGGCGCACCCGCGACAGCAGCGGGTAGACGAGCGGATGCGCCGCGCGCTGCACCCGCTCCTCCCACGGGCGTTCGGCGCCGGGGTGCACGCCGTCCGGGGCATCCGTCGCGCCCCTCCCTGCGGCTCCTGTCTCCGCCTCGCGTGTCACAACCGCACCACCATCGCTCCGAGCGAGATGCCACCCGCGAGGCCCACCAGCGCCACGAGGCTGCCCTCGCCCACCAGCCCGCGTTCCCGGGCGAGCTGCAGCTGCAGCGGAAGCGTCACCGAGGCGAGGTTGCCGTGCTCGGCCACCGTCACGACCGTGCGGGCCGGATCGATGCCCAGCACGTCCACGATCGTGTCGTGATACGAAAGGGCCACCTGGTGCACGGCCGCGAAATCGAGATCGGCGATCCGGTGGCCGAGCCCCGTGATCGCCTGTTCCACCAGACCGACACCCACCTCCGCGAAGGCGCGTTGCAGGGCCGCCCCGTCCATGTCGAAGTAGCTGCCGCCCTCCGCGTGCGGGTTGACCGAACCGCCCGCGGGGAGGGTGCCGACCGCCCAGTGCCCCGAACGCGCGACGAAGCGGCTGCCCAGGATGCCGGGGCCGGTGTCGTTGCTGTCCGGGCCGTCCACGACGCGTTCGAGCAGGACGGCCGCTCCCCCGTCGCTCATCGTGTACCCGGCGAAGGAGCGCAGGAACTGCTGCTGATCCTGCAACCGCCACCGCACCGCGTGCGAGGGCTCCTCTCCGCTCGCGATGAGCACACGACGATACTGACCCGTGGCGATCAGCGCATCCGCCACCTGCATCGCATTCAGCACGCTGTTGCAGGCGTTCTTCACATCCATCACCGGGCAGTCGAGGTCCAGCTTGGCCGACACGATGTGACTGGTCGCGGGCTCGATCAGGTCTTGGCTGGCGGAGGCGAACAGCAGCAGATCGACCGGGCCCGGCGACTGCTCGAGCGACCGCCGTGCCGCCGCGACCGCGAGATCGGAGGTCTGCCATCCCTCGGGACGCAGGTGAACGTTCTCGACGCCGGTGAGCCGGCGCACGAGTCCGGTCGGCAGGGCGAGGCCGGGGTTGAGGCGCCGCAACTGCTCCTCGGTCTCGGCCGTGCTGCGCGTCTCCGGCGGCAGATAGGTGGCCACCGCCGCGATCCGCGACCGGATGCCGACCCCGCCCGTCACGACGCCGCCCCGGTCTCGCTCGTGCTCGGGGCGTTAAGCCACACCACCACGCGGTCGAGGCCTTCGTGCACCGAGACCGCGGGCGGTCCGAAGAGCTCGCGACAGCGACGGGCGTCGAAGGTCTTCGAATAGGCGTACACGATCACCGAGTATCTCGTGATCGGCGGCTCACCGCTCCTCCGCGTCATCCGCCATGCCCATTCCACGACGCCCGCGGCCACCCGCGCGACTCCGCGGTGCACCGAACGACGCGGTCGCGGCACACCCAACCGGTCGAGCAGGCCGAACACGGTCTCCTGGAGTGGCACGGCCTCGCCGTTGGTGACGGTGACGGTCTGCCCGATCACGGCGGGCGAGGTGGTGGCCAGCACGAGCTGCTCGACGAG
>JAHEXN010000322.1 GCA_023252095.1 Actinomycetes bacterium
TCGATCGGGCCGTCCGACTCCCACACCGTCGTGATGAGTCCGTCAGCACCGATGACGCCGATGCGTCCCGTCTTGGTGATGTGGTGGTTGTCGCCGTCGATCGTCACCAGGCCCTCGGGCGCCTCGAAGCTGACTCCGTCGGCGGCGGCCTGGATGTCGGCCACGTCGAACGAGCCGGCCTTCTCGACCATGGCCTTGTAGAGGTACAGCGAGGTGTACGCCGCCTCCATCGGGTCGGAGGTCGGCTTGTCGGCGCCGAACTTGGCCTTGTAGGCGGCCACGAACTCGGCATTCGCCGGGCTGTCGACGGTCTGGTAGTAGTTCCACGCCGTCAGCTGACCCTCCAGGAGCTCCGGTCCCATCGCGGCGACCTCCTCCTCGGCGATCGAGACCGAGACGACCGGGGTGTCCTTCAGGCCCTTGGCGAAGTACGCGTTGAAGAACGCGACGTTGGAGTCACCGTTGATCGTGTTGAACACGGCGTCCGGCTGCGCGGCCGCGATCTTCTCGATGGCCGGCCCCCACTCCGACTCCCCGAGCTGCTGGTACTCCTCACCCACGATCTCGACGTCGTTGGCCGCGGCCCACTGCTTGATCTCGTCGTTGGCCGTGCGCGGGAAGACGTAGTCCGAGCCGACGAGGAAGAGGGACGTGATGCCCTTCTCGGACTTCAGGTACTCCAGCCCCGGCAGGATCTGCTGGTTCGTCGTGGCACCGGTGTAGAAGATGTTGTCCGACGCCTCGAGCCCCTCGTACTGCACGGGGTAGAAGAGCAGGCTGTCGAGGCTCTCGAACACGGGCAGCATCGCCTTGCGCGACGACGACGTCCAGCCGCCGAAGACCGCGGCGACGCAGTCGGAGTTGATGAGCTTCTCGGCCTTCTCGGCGAACGTGTCGGGCTGCGAGGCGCCGTCCTCCTGGACGATCTCGATCTGCTTGCCGAGGATGCCGCCGTCGGCGTTGATCTCCTCGGCCGCCATCGTGAGCGAGTCGGAGACCGTGACCTCGCTGATCGCCATGGTGCCCGAGAGCGAGTTGAGGAAGCCGAGCTTGACCGAGTCCCCCGACGTGTCGACACAGCTCGATGCCGCCGAGGAGCCGTCCTCGGACTTGGTGCCGCAGGCGGTCAGGACCGCCGCTGCGAGAACTGCCGCAGCAGCGGACGCCAGAAGCTTGGTGCGATGATTCGCCACTGGTTCTGCCTTTCGTTGGTGGCCGCGAGCGGCACGTGGGAGACGACTGTTGAGAGGAACCTAAGGACGCCACATGTCGAATTACTTCCACCTGGTATTAACTTCGCGTTTCGGACCCCCATCGCCGTGTGATGCCGGTCACGACTCCGAACACCGCGACGCACCCGAGCAGACCGGCCACCCCGCCGGAGGCAGGAGAGTCGCCCCACGGCGCGACGGCGTAGTCGGCCAGCGGCGAGCCAGCTGTGACGCTGTCGCGGGCGTCGGCGCCGAAACCGCTCGCGGCGGCGACGCTCTCGAGCCCGTCAGGGTGGGGCGAGGCGAAGCCGCTCAGCACCCCGGCGACGAGCAACGTCAGGACGAGGGCGCAGCCCACGAAGACCCGGCGACTCATCGCACACCCGATCCGACGAGGGGGCGTCGCACGCCGAGCACGAGGTCGGGCCGCGACAGGGCCACCGCGGCGACCACGACAGCAGTCGCGACCGCCTCGCCGAGTCCGATCACGACGTGGGTGCCGAGCATGTCGCCAGCGAGCTGGGCGACCGGGACGTCGTGATGACCTCCCAGTGCGTACAGGCCCACGAACACCATGGCCGAGGCCGGGACTGATGCCAGCGCGCCCGCCGCTCCCGCGGCCGCCACCCCGACGGCCGTGCCCGGGACCAGGCGAAGGACCAGACGCGAGACACCCCACCCCACCGCGACGCCGACGAGCGCCATCAGCACGACGTTGGTCCCGAGCGCCGCGATGCCGCCGTCGGCGAACACGAGGGCCTGCACCGCCAGCACGCCCGCCATGCAGACCACCGCCAGCGCCGGCCCGAGCAACACGGCCGCGAGGGCCCCACCCATCAGGTGACCGCTCGTGCCGCTGCCCGCGCTGACGTTGACCATCTGGGACGCGAACACGAAGGCCGCGACGAGCCCGACCAGAGGAACCCCGTCGGACTCGTCGGGGCGCGAGCGCGAGCGCCGCACCGCCCAGGCAAGCCCGGCGACGGCGACCGCCGCCGTCGCTGCACTCGTGGGGGTCGAGAGATATCCGTCCGGTACGTGCATCGTCATGCCTCACGTCGAGCCGCGCCCCGAGGGGCCTGGTGCTCCGCACGCTAGGGACGGCGTGTTGTGAACGCCGACACGTCCTGTGAACATTTAGTTTCAGATGGAAGCAATCGAGTTGCGCGCACGACGACGGGGCCCCCGCACCCTGACGGGTGCGGGGGCCTCGGTCGGTCAGGCGTAACGGATCATTCCGCGGTGCCGGCCTCCACCGCCAGGGGCTCGTCGCCCTCGGTCAGCTCGAGCTCGGCCTTGGCGACACCGGTGAACGTGAAGGTCGCGCTCGGGCCCTCGCCCTCGACGTCGACCAGCACGACCTGACCGGCGCGCAGCTCGCCGAACAGCATCTTCTCGGCCATCGTGTCCTCGATCTCGCGCTGCACCGTGCGGCGCAGCGGACGAGCACCCAGGACCGGGTCGAAGCCACGGCGGGCCAGCAGGTCCTTCGCAGGCTGCGTGAGCTCGATGCCCATGTCCTTGTCGGCCAGACGCTTCTCCAGCGACGCGATCATCATGTCGACCATCGCGATGATCTGGTCCTGCGTCAGCGGCGGGAACACGACGATCTCGTCGACGCGGTTCAGGAACTCGGGACGGAAGTGCTGCTTGAGCTCCTCCGACACCTTGGCCTTCATCTTGTCGTACGAACCCTGGACGTCGGAGGCCTGGCTGAAGCCGAG
>JAHEXN010000098.1 GCA_023252095.1 Actinomycetes bacterium
CGGCCGACTTGGCGTCCTTGGACCAGCCGTCAGAGCCGACGGCAGGCAGGACGAAGGCCATGACGACACCGGCGACCAGACCCAGGAGACCGATGGCGTACGCGGCCGAGGTCCTGGTCGACCGCCCGGTCGCCCGGGCGGACGTCACCGGCTCGTTCCGAGCAGCAGCCACTCCAGATCGCCCTTCCCCTCCGCGGTCGGGACCACGGTACGGGACAGCTCCGACTGGGTGGAGCCACGGGGGACGAGGTTCGGGTCGGTGCACCCGAGCTCGGGGTTGAAGATCTCCTGACCGAGCGCGTCGACGTCGGAGACGTCGGCCGGCAGGCGGACGTCGCGGTAGCCCACGTTCGGACCCTCGCAGAGCGTGAACCCGCCCGGGAGCGGAGCCGGCAGTCCGAGGACGTTGCCGAATGCGGCGTTGAACTGACCGTCCGGCGTCGGCGTCGCCACCGTGAACGCGCCCTGGATCAGGTACGGGTAGAGCAGGAACAAGGTCTGCAGCCCCACGACGTTCTCGTCGAGGATGCGCACGGGGCCCTGGAGGTTGGCCAGGACCGAGCTCAGGTCGGCCGAGTTCTCGCTCACGACGGCGTTGATGGTCTGGGCGGCACCCGAGCCCTCGTCGATCAGGGCGCGCAGGTCGCCGTCGGAGGTGACCAGCGTGTCGGTGAACAGGGCCAGGTCGCTCGCGAAGGACTGGATCTGGCTGCCCTTGTCGATCTGGGTCTGCAGCACGGTGCTGGACGAGTTGATCAGGCTCCGCGTGACGTCGATGTTGTCCTGCGCCTGCTGGACCAGGTTCGCGGTGGAGTCCAGGATCTCGCCCAGCGCCGGACCGGCTCCGTCGAACGCGGTGCCGAGCTCGGTGACCACGGTGTCGAGGTCGTCGGTGGGGACCGAGGAGACGAAGGAGTTCAGGTTCGTCAGCAACGTGCGCGTGTCGATCGGCACCTGGGTGTCGCCGACCTTGATGTTCGAGCCCGCCTTGAGGTACGGCGCGCCGGATCCCTGGGGTCGCAGGTCGAGGTACTGCTCGCCGATCGCCGACTTGTTGGCCACGACGGCCTGGGCGTCGGCCGAGATCCGCGGCGCCGACTTCTCGATGTCGAGGGTGGCCTTGACGCCGTTGCTCGTGAACGTGAGCTTGTCGACCGTGCCCACCGCGATGCCGCGGTAGGTGACCTCGGCCCCGGCGAAGATGCCGCCGGACTCACTGAGCTCGACGGTGACCGGGAAGGTCCGGTCGACCACCAGGCGGTCGATCTGGGCGTACTTCGCGCCGACGTAGCTGACGCCGATCACCGTGACGAGCACGAACATCAGGAGCTGGATCTTGGTCAGGCGGGTGATCATGCGGTGGCCTCCCAGTCGAGCAGCAGCGCCGACAGGTCCGACGACCCCGTGGAGGCCGTGACGGTCGTGCGGCAGAGAAGGCCCGGCAGCAGGCAGGACGGAGCCGGGGTCGTGGCGTCCGGCGCGGGCGCAGCGCCCGGGTCGGCCGTGGCGTCCGGCGCAGGCGTGCTCGCCGGCGCCGGGGCGCCGCCACTCAGCATCTGGACCAGACCGGTCAGCTGCTCGGTGCCGCCACCGAGGTCGGTCTCCGACTGTGTCTCGCCCGTCAGCGGGGTTCCGCCGGCGGGAACCAGGAACCGGAACAGGTTGACCAACGACTCGGTGTCGAGGTCGATGTTGATGTTCAAGTTCAGGTAGTCACCACCACATCCCGAGGGTGTGTCCTTCAGCGGGACGTTGTCCGACGGACGCGGGCAGTACTGCTGGACCGCCGCCAGGGTGCCGCCGACCGCACTGTTGGGGAAGGGGAACGACACGAACGTGCTGAAGTTCTTCACGAGGTCGTCACCGGCGAGGGCCAGGTTCGACAGCAGGGGCTGCAGCGCCTGCAGGTTGGCGACGGTGTCCTCGCGCGAGGCTTGGATGACGCCGGTGGCGGTGTCGCCGAGGTTCTGCAGGGCGGTCGTGAGCGCGACGAGGTCGTCGCGCTGCTGGTCGAGCACCGTGAAGGCCGCAGGCAGGTTGTCGAGGGCCGACTCGATCGCGGACCGCTGACCGTTGGCCGTGATCGCGAGGTTGTTGACCTTCTCGAGCGAGGTCAGGAGGGCGTCCTTGTTCTGGTCGATCTGCCCGAGGAACACGGTCGTGTTGTCGAGCAGCGCCTTGATGTCGGCCTCGTTGCCGGTCGTGGCCTTGTTCAGCTCGGTGACGATCGTGTTGACCTTGTCGAGACCGCCGTTGTTGAACAGCAGCGACGCGGCACCGAGCACCTCCTCGACCTCCGGGTTGCGGCCGGACTGCTCGAGCGGGATCTCGTCACCGTCGGAGAGCTCACCGGTGGCCCCGCTGGCGGGCGGCGACAGCGAGACGAACTTCTCGCCGAGCAGGCTGCTCTGGCGGATCGTGGCCTCGGCGTTGTCGGGCAGGTCGACCGACCCGTTGAGCTCGACGACCACGACGGCGGTCCAGCCCTCGAGCTCGACGGACTTGACCCGACCGACGGCGATGTCGTCGACCCGGACCGCGCTCTGCGGCACGAGGTCGAGCACGTCGCGGAACTCGATCGTGACCTGGTACGGGTCGTCGCCGACGTCGGCACCTCCCGGGAGGGGGAGGTCGGTGGCCGTGAAGGAGCAGCCGGACGTGACGACGGCCGCCACGACGCCGACCGTCAGAAGTCGCAGGTTCGGGCGCTTCACTGGGTGCCCCCCGTCAGGTACTGGGCCAGGTCGGTGAGCTCCGGCAGCTGCGTGGCCGACGCGTCCGGTGCGGCGGTCGCCGGGTCCGTGGTGGGCTCGCTCCCGGCGCCACCCACCGGAAGGGCAGGCAGGCCACCGAAGATGGGCCCGAGGAGTCCGGTCAGCGTCGAGCACAGGGTTCCTGGCATGTCGGGTGTCTGTTGCAGCACCGAGCAGATCGCCCGCGCAGGCCCGCCGGGACCGGTCAGCAGCCCGAGCAGGGTGCCCGGGAGGTTCGCGTGCGTGTCGAGCGTGCCGTAGACCGGGTTGTACGCCAGCGTGACGTTCGACAGCACGGTCGGCGCGGCGACCGAGAACTCACCGATCTCGGTCTCACGGGAGGCGAGCACCTCGGCGAGCGACTTGAGGTTGACCACGTTGGCGCGCAGGGTGGAGCGGTTGTCGCTCACGAGCGACTCGACGCTGGTGAGCGCCGTGGTCAGGGTCGACAGCGTCGCTGCGAGGTCCTCGCGCTCGGTCTCGAGCACCTCGGCGACGGCCGCGGTGTTGTCGTTGAAGGACCGCACCGTGGCGTCGTTCTCCTCGAGCATCGACACGAAGTCCTCGACCTGGCGCACACCGGCGAACAGCTCGTCGGAGTTGTCGCTCAGCGTAGTCGTGAACTGGCCGAAGTTCTTCAGCGTCTCGTTGAGCTGGGCACCCTGGCCTTCGAGCTGGTCGGCCGAGCTCGAGACCAGGTCGCTGAGGGCGCCGTCGGCATTGGCCCCGTCCGGGCCCAGTGCCACGGTCAGGTCGTCGATCGACTCGTAGACCTGGTCAAGCTCGACGGGGACCGCCGTGCGGTCGGTGTCGAGGTGCGCGGCGTTCGCGAGCTTCTCTCCCCCGCTGTAGGCGGGGGCCAGCTGCACGAAGCGGTCGCCGACGATCGCGGGCGACACGATGACGGCCTTGACGTCGTTCGGCAGGTCGACGTCGGAGTCGACCTCGATCGTGGCGCGGATGAACTCGCCCTTCGGCTCGAGCTCGGTGACCTTGCCGACCGGAACACCCAGCACCCGCACCTCCGAGCCCTCGTACAGGGACGTGGTCTGGGTGAAGTCGGCCGTGATGGTGCGATCGCCGCCGCCACGGTTGAAGACCAGCACGACCGCGGCGAAGAGCGCCACGACGACGAAGATCGCCAGGACCTTGCTCGCTCCGGCAAGACGCTGGGCGAAGGAGATGGGGCTCACGGTGCTCCTCCGGTCGACGGGAGGGACAGCGGAGTGCCGATCCCGAGGAGAACCTCGAACCATGGTCCCGTGCCGAGTGCCTCCGAGAACAAGCCGAAGAACGCGGGTGACACACGCAGGAGCTCGTCGAGGCTCGCCTCGTTGCTCACGAGGGTGTCGGTGACGCTCTGCAGCTGCTCGAGCGCCGGCTTCAGGTCGGCCCGCGTGGAGTCGACCAGGGCGGTGAGCTCGGTTGAGATCTGCTGCGTCGAGACGAGCAGCGTGTGAATCGCGTCGCGTCGCTGGACCACCGCGTCGAAGAGGGTCGAGGCATCGGTGAAGAGCGTGTCGATCTCGGCGTTGCGGGACGCCAGGGTGCCGGAGACGGTGTCGAGGCCCACGAGCAGGTCGTTGATCTGCTGGTTGCGGGCTGCGAGGTTGGCCGACAGGTCGGAGAGGCCCACGATGGCCTCGCCGAACTCCACGGTGGAACCGGCCGCGACCTCGCTCACCGTGGTGAGCGCGGTGGCGAGCTGGTCGGTGTCGATCGCACCGGTCGTCTCGGCGAGGTCGGAGAAGGCCTGGACGACGTCGTACGGCGCCTGGGTGCGCGACAGCGGGATCGTGGCGTTCTCCTTCATGTCGCCCTCGCCCGCAGGTGTCAGCGCGAGATAGCTGGCGCCGAGGAGGGTGCGGATGCGGATCGCCGCGCTGGTCTGCGGACCGAAGCCCTCGCCCCCGGTGATGCGGAACCCGACGAGGACCTTGTCGCCGTCGAGTTCGATGGAGTCGACCTTGCCGACGGTGACGCCGGCGACGCGCACCTCGTCGCCGGAGCGCAAGCCCCCGATCTCGGAGAACTCAGCCGTGTAGACGTCGCCACCGCCGATGATCGGCAGACGGTCGGCGCGGAACGCTCCGAACAGCATCAGCGCGATGACCGTGAATCCGACGAGACCGGTGATCGTGTGGTTGCGCTCGTGGAACGGCTTCATGGTCACTCACCCCCCGGGATGGCGTCGCGACCGCAGCGGTCGCCGCCGATGTCGGGCAGGTTCAGCGGGAACTGCGTGCCGGTGATCGGATCGGCGAGGGTCAGGTTCAGGCCGCACACGAAGAAGTTGAACTGGCTTCCGGCCGAGGCCGCGTTGCTGAGCTTCTTCATCTTGATCGGCGTGATCTGCAGCTGTCGCTCGATCTCACCGAGGTTGTCGCCCGCCGTCAGGGTCGACGTGAGCTCCTTGAGGGCCGTGACGTCGGCGGCCAGGGCCGGTGCACCCTCGTCCAGGAACGACGCCGTCTCGTTGGCCAGTGCCGAGATCGAGTCGATCGAGCCAAGGATCGCCTCCCGGTCCCCGTTGAGACCGGACACGAACTGCTGCAACGTGACGATCGTCTGGTCGAGCTGCACGTCGCGGTCGGCCACGATGTCGAGGGTCGTCGAGAGGTTGGTGATGACATCTCCGATGAGTTGGTCGCGGTCGGCCAAGGTCGAGGTCAGCGACGCCGTGGTGCCAAGGAGGCTCTGGACGCTGCCGGCCTCGCCCTGGAGCACCTGGATGATCTCGAACGCGAACTGGTTCGTGTCATCGGGAGAGAGCGCCTCGAACACCGGCTTGAAACCGTTCAGCAGCACGTTGAGGTCGAGGGCGTCGACGGTCTGCTCGTCCGGGATCGTCGAGCCGGGCTTCATGACCGCGCTGCTCCCGCTCGGGTCCTGCGAGAGGGCCAGGTAGCGCTGCCCCACGAGGTTGCGGAACTTCAGCGTGGCCATGGTGTTCTGTGTCAGCGGACGATCGGCGTCGACGCTGAAGGTCACGATCGCCTTGTCGCGCCCGTGCACCTCGACACTGTCGATCTTGCCGACCGCGACGCCCGAGATGCGCACATCGTCGCCCTTGGCGACGCCGGTGACATCGGTGAACACGGCCTTGTACTCGTGGCCGTCGCGGAACAGCCCATTGGCCAGGATCGACATCAGCAGCAGGGTGGCCAGACCGGTGAAGGCCAGGAACAGGCCCACCTTGATGGCGGCCGAGAACGCCTCGCGATCGAGCCTCATCGGACCGCCACCTCGGCTCCTTCGTAGAGGGGCCCCAACAGCAGGGGCGCCAGGTCGGAGCTCTGGGCCGGGTCCAGGCCCACGCTGTCGGTCACGAGGGCGTCGAGCATGGTCCACTCGGACGCCACGCCCGTGCGATTGGCACTGCCCGCGGGCGTGCCGTCAGCGCTGAAGAACTTGCCGTGCGGCGACTTCACACCCACGAGCTGGTAGAGCTCGGCCGCGCGGGGCGGACCCGGGTAAGGGGTCTCCTGCGGGAAGAGGTCGACCCCTTCGGCGAGCTGGTCGAGCTGCAGACAGGTCGGCTCGACGAGCGACGCGTTCTCGGCCGAGTTGGCCTCCTCGTAGGAGATGACCGGCTTTTCGTCGAGCGTGTACGGCGTCGGCATGCCGCCGCGAGTGGTCTCCGGGATGCCCGGCGTGATGATCTCCAGGTTGATATGGAGCGCGCCCCCGCGGAACAGACTGTCGAGTCGCGGCACGACCGTATCGAGTGCCGCCAGGAAGCACGGGAAGGTCACTGAGTAACGACCTGCCTGGTACAGCCCGCGACGGCCGTTCGCGTTGAGGTCGACCAGGTCCTGACCGCTCGTGGCGAAGAAGTTCGTCAGGGTGTTGGCCAACGTCGTCGTGCTGGCCAGGAAGGACGTGAGCTGCGCGTCCTTCTCGACGATCGTGCCGCCGGTCACGACGGAGTTCTCGAGCACCCGCGCGAGATCGGGCAGCGCGGCCGCGTAGATGTCGGAGACCTCACCGAGGGCGACGAGGTCGTCGACCGCCTGTGGGATCTCGGGGTTGATCTCGGTCAGGTAGGAGTTGAGCTGCACGAGCGTGTCGCCCAGCTGCTCGCCGCGCCCCTCGAGCGCCGTCGAGACCGCGGTCAGCGTGGTCGAGAGCTCGGCCGGCTCGACCGCCTCCAGGAGTCCGTAGAGGTTGTTGAGCACCTCCTCGAGCTCGATCGGGACGTCGGCCTTCTCGATGACGTCGCCGGCCTTCAGCGAGTCGGTGGAGGTGATGGCCGGCGGGATCAGCGCGACGAACTTCTCGCCGAACAGGGTCTTCGGCAGGATCTGCGCCGTGACCCCGGCGGGGATCTCGTCGATCAGGTCGGGGTTCAGCCCGAGCGTGAGCTCGACGCCGTCGTCGGTGACCTTCTGGTCGGTGACCTCGCCCACGATCATGCCGCGCAGCTTGACGTCAGCGGCCTGCGGCAGCTGCGAACCGGCCTTGCTGGTCTTCAGCGTGACGTCGTCGGTGCTGACGAACGTCTTGTTGAAGAAGGCGAACGTGAGCCAGACGAAGAACAGCAGCATCACGAGGAAGCCGATGCCGAGGACCTTCTTGACCGAGGGACGGTCGAGGGTTGCGGTGCGAGCCATCGCGGTCACCCGGCCAATCTGACGGTGACGGTCGTGCCCCAGATGGCCATCGAGGCCAGCAGGTCGACGACGTTCACGGCGACGATCGAGGTTCGGACTGCCAGGCCCACGGCCACGCCCACGCCGGCGGGACCGCCGGTGGCGTAGTAGCCGTAGTAGCAGTGGATGAGGATCACGACGACCGCGAAGATCAGGACCTTCGCGAACGACCACAGGACGTCCGTGGGTGGCAGGAACGTGTTGAAGTAGTGGTCGTACGTGCCGGTGCTCTGGCCGTAGATCTGGGTCACGGTCAGCCTCGTCGCGAAGTAGGACGACAGCAGCCCCACCATGTAGAGCGGCACGACGGCGATCAGGCCCGCGATGACGCGGGTCGTGACGAGGTACGGCAGCGACGGAACCGCCATGACCTCGAGTGCGTCGACCTCCTCGGAGATGCGCATCGCGCCGAGCTGGGCGGTGAACCCGCAACCGACCGTGGCGGCCAGCGCGATGCCCGCGACGATCGGGGCGATCTCACGGGTGTTGAAGTAGGCCGACACGAAGCCGGACAGCGCCGAGGTGCCGAGCTGGTCGAGGGCCGCGTAGCCCTGAATGCCGACCTCGGTGCCGGTGAAGAAGCACATCGCGGTGATGACGCCGACTGTGCCGCCCACCAGAGCGAGTGAGCCGGAGCCGAAGGTGACCTCCGCGAGCAGCCGGAAGATCTCCTTGGAGTAGTTCTTGATCGCGCGCGGCACGCTGGCAATCACGCGCACGTAGAACGCCATCTGGCGTCCCATGTTGTCGAGGGCTCCGGAGGGCTTGGACGCCACTGTTGAGATGCGCGAGCCGAGAGTCTTGTTCGCCATCACATTCCCTTCGGCGGGACGAGCTGCAGGTACAGCGCGGAGATGACGAAGTTGACCACGAACAGCAGCGTGAAGGTGATGACGACGGCCTCGTTGACTGCGTCCCCCACGCCCTTGGGCCCACCCTTGGCGTTCATGCCCTTGTAGGAGGCGACGATCGCGGCCAGGAAGCCAAAGACGAGGGCCTTGGCCATGCCTTGGTAGATGTCCGGCAGCTGCGCGAGTGCCGTGAACGACGAGACGTACGCACCTGGTGTGCCGTCCTGGAGGATCACGTTGAACACGTAGCCGCCGGCGACGCCGACGATGCTGACGAGGCTGTTGAGGAAGACCGCGATCATCATGCAGGCCAGGACCCGCGGCACCACGAGGCGCTGGATCGGGTCGATGCCGAGCACCATCATCGCGTCGAGCTCCTCGCGGATCTTGCGCGAGCCGAAGTCGGCCGCGATGGCCGATCCGGCGGCACCGGCGATCAGGAGGGCCGTGGCGATGGGGCCGGCCTCACGGATGACCGCGAGGACCGCGGCGGAGCCCGTGAACGACTGCGCGCCGAACTGCTTGATGAGGCCGCCGACCTGCAGCGCGATGACCGCGCCGAAGGGGATGGCCACGAGCGCCGTGGGGACGATCGTGACGCGGATGATGAACCAGGACTGGAGCAGGAACTCCCGGAGCTGGAACGGCCGGCGGAACAACGCCACCAGCACGTCCATCATGAACGCGAACAGGCCGCCGGCGACGCGCGCCGGGCCGGTGACGACCGAGAGGCTCACGCACCGCCGCCCGTCGGCACCGGAGCGACGGACTCGAAGGAGCCGGGGGGCGGGGTGACGCCGTTGGTGCGGCACCACTCGCCGGGCTCGCGCTGCCCACGGCGCGGACGGCCGTCGGACGGCTCGAGCTGGACCGGGATCGGGGGCAGCGGGGGCATGTCGATGCCGGACTCCGCGGCGAGCTCGTCGGCGTCCTTCTCCTCGGACATGCCGATCGGGCCGACCCGCTGGGCGTTGAGGAACTGCGCCACGACCGGCTCGGTGCTGGACAGGAGCATCTCGCGGGGACCGAACATCGCCAGGTGCTTGTGGTAGAGCAGGCCGATGTTGTCCGGCACGGTGCGGGCTGTGTTGATGTCGTGGGTCACGATCAGGAACGTCGCATCGATCTGCGCGTTCAGGTCGATGAACAGCTGGTTGATGTACGCCGTGCGGACCGGGTCCAGACCCGAGTCAGGCTCGTCGATCAGCAGGATCTCCGGATCGAGCACCAGCGCACGCGCCAGACCCGCACGCTTGCGCATGCCACCGGAGATCTCACCGGGGAGCTTGTTCTCCGCACCCGTCAGACCCACCAGCTCCATCTTGTCCATCACGACCTGACGGATCTCGGACTCGGACTTCTTCGTGTGCTCACGCAGCGGGAACGCGACGTTGTCGTACAGGTCCATCGACCCGAACATCGCCCCGTCCTGGAACAGGACCCCGAAGAGCTTGCGGATCTCGTACAGATCCTTCTCCGAGCAGTTCGCGATGTCGGTGCCCTCGATCCACACATGACCCTTGTCAGGCTTCAGCAGACCGATGACCGTCTTCAGGAACACCGACTTGCCCGTGCCCGACGGACCCAGCATCACCGAGATCTCACCCGCGGGAAGAGTCAGCGAGACGTCGTTCCAGATCATCTGCGACCCGAACTTCTTCGTCAGGCCCTCGACCTTGACCTCAACACCCACGGTGTCCTCCTCGTTCGTCCTCCCCCGGAGGGAGGGCGGATCCACGCCATCGTAGTGCAGTGTGACCGGGCGCACAGGGACAACGAGGTGGCGTGACGCGAAGTTACGTCACCTGTTCGTCACTGCGAGTTACCGATCGCTGGGTGACTGTAACCGACGACACAGGCAGGCTCATAATCAACTCTGGATTCAAAACAACGAGGGCGTCGGACGGCGCCCAGGACGCCTTCCTGACGCACCGAAGGCGCCCCTCCCGCGAACGGGAGGAGCGCCTTCGGCAGTGCGCTGGTGTCAGCAGGTCACTTGAGGGTGACGGTGGCGCCGGCGGCCTCGAGGGCCTCCTTGGCCTTCTCGCCGGTCTCCTTGTTGACCTTCTCCAGGACCGGCTTGGGCGCGCCCTCGACGAGGTCCTTGGCCTCCTTCAGACCGAGGCTCGTGAGCGTGCGCACCTCCTTGATGACCTGGATCTTCTTGTCGCCGGCCGACTCGAGGACGACGTCGAACTCGTCCTGCTCGGCGGCTTCCTCAGCGGCACCGGCGCCACCGGCCGCGGGGGCGGCGGCAACGGCGACCGGAGCGGCCGCGGTGACCTCGAAGGTCTCCTCGAAGGCCTTCACGAACTCGCTGAGCTCGATGAGGGTCAGTTCCTTGAATGCATCCAA
>JAHEXN010000099.1 GCA_023252095.1 Actinomycetes bacterium
ACCCGTGCGCCGGCCTGTCCGGCGACCTGGTCGACGGCACGTTCAGCGAGGTCGAGGGCATCGGTCCGCAGAAGCAGAACAGCAAGCTCCTGCGCGTGCGTATCGCCGAGCCGTTCATGGCCAAGCAGGGCTCGATGGTGGCCTACCAGGGCAACGTCGACTTCCAGTACTCCGGTGGCGGCGCGGCCAAGTTCCTCAAGAAGGCCATCACGGGTGAGGGCCTGTCGCTCATGGGCGTCAGTGGCCAGGGCGACGTGTTCCTCGCCGACACCGGCAAGCACGTCCACATCCTCAAGATCAACAACGGCGGGCTGTCGGTCAACGGCAATGCGGTCCTGGCGTTCAGCTCCTCGCTGGAGTGGAACGTCGAGCGCGTCAAGGGCGGCAGCATGGTCGCTGGCGGACTGTTCAACACGACCCTGCGCGGCACGGGCTGGGTCGCCATCACGACCGATGGCGAGCCCGTCGTGCTCAACCCGGCCGAGGCGCCCACGTTCGCCGACGCCAACGCGCTGATCGCGTGGTCGCTCGGCCTGCAGACCTCGATCAAGTCGAGCTTCACGGCTGGCTCGCTGATCGGCCGTGGCTCGGGCGAGGCCTTCCAGGTCGCGTTCCAGGGCCCCGGTTTCGTCATCGTGCAGCCCTCGGAGGGCCCGCAGGTGCCCACCGCCAGCTGATCGTCTCGCCGACGCCCCCGCTCCCGCCCTGTCGCGGGACCGGGGGCGTCGTCGGCTCAGGAGCGTGAGGGGTGGCGAGTGTTCCCCCAAGGCGGTGTCGCAGCCACCGAATGAGCGCTCGTACGGTGGAGAACTCACCGCTCACCCCCGTCCCGAGACGATGCGGTGGAGGATCCACCGCCCGTCCGCCCGTCCGCCCGTCCGCCCGTCCGCCGGCCTGGGATGTCGGATCGGGAGAACGGACGCCGATGCCTCTGGTCCGTGCCGCTTTTCAGCAGGGACGGGCAGCGGTGCGTCGCCGGTGCGCTTCGGCGGACCGCTGCGTGCGGCGGGGTGTGGTGGATCTACCCCCGAAAGGGATCACACCCACCCCAGGGCGGTGGATCCACCACTCTGTGGCGGCTCGTGCGGTGGAGGACTCACCGCCCACCTCCGTCCCGAGATCATTCGGTGGAGGATCCACCGCCCTTCCGCCCCACCGCCGCCTCCGCCCCCTCCGCGTCGTCGGCTCCGGGGGCACGCGGATAGACTTCGCCCCATGCCTCGCGTGATCGTCGACGTCATGCCCAAGCCCGAGATTCTCGACCCGCAGGGGAAGGCCGTCCACGGCGCCCTCCCGCGGCTCGGCTTCCACGGCATCACCGATGTCCGCCAGGGCAAGCGCTTCGAGCTCGAGGTCGACACGACCGACGAGGCGACGCTCGCCGAGGTCGCGAAGGTCGCCGAGACGCTGCTCTCGAACCCCGTCATCGAGGACTACACCGTGCGGGTCGAGGGCTGATGGCGCCCAAGGTCGGTGTCGTCACGTTCCCGGGCTCGCTCGACGACGTCGACGCGCGCCGCGCCGTGCGCATCGCGGGCGCCGAGCCCGTCGCTCTGTGGCACGGCGACCACGACCTGCAGGGCGTCGACGCGATCGTGCTGCCCGGGGGCTTCTCCTACGGCGACTACCTGCGCTGCGGCGCGATCGCCCGTTTCGCGCCGATCATGACCGAGGTCGTCGCGGCCGCGAACGCCGGCGTGCCGGTGCTCGGGATCTGCAACGGCTTCCAGATCCTGTGCGAGTCGCACCTGCTGCCCGGTGCGCTGATCCGCAACGACCACCGCACCTTCGTGTGCCGTGACCAGCAGCTCGTGATCGAGAACGCCTCCACCGCGTGGACCTCCGACTACACCGCGGGCCAGACCGTCACGGTCCCGCTCAAGAACGGCGAGGGCGGCTTCGTCGCCGACGCCGCCACGCTCGACGCGCTCGAGGGCGAGGGTCGAGTCGTCGCCCGTTACGTCGGTGGCAACCCGAACGGCTCCCTGCGCGACATCGCCGGCATCACCAACGAGCGCGGCAACGTCGTCGGCTTGATGCCGCACCCCGAGCACGCGGTCGAGGAGCTCACGGGCCCCGGCACCGAGGGCCTGGGCTTCTTCACGTCGGCCCTGACCGCCCTGGTTGCGCGATGACGCTGTCGACGGGCGCCGCGGTCCTGCTGGTGGTCGCCGGAGCCTGGAACCTGTTCATCTGGCCGCAGTTCGCCAAGCGGATCGTCGCCGATCCCCGCTCCCGTGGCGAGAACGGCGGTCGCACGACGTTCTTCACGGTCCATGCCGTGCTGATCACGGTGTCGCTCGCCCTCGGCCTCGCGGTCGGGTTCATCGGCGTCGTCGCCTTGGTGTAGAAACAGCAGAGCCCTAGTCCGCACCACGCCCGAGGGGGAGCCATGGCCACCGAGGTCCGACGCAACGACGACGCGGGACGCTACGAGATCCTGGTGGACGGAGCCGTGGCCGGCTTCACCGAGATCAAGCCGCGCGACGGCGTGCTGATCATGCCGCACACGTTGATCGACGACGCGTACTCGGGCCAGGGCCTCGCCAAGGCCCTGGTGACGGGAGCGCTCGACGACATCCGGGCGCGCGGTGAGCGCATCAAGCCGCTCTGCACCTACGTCCGGTCGTTCCTGGAGAAGAACCCGTCGTACGGCGACCTCGTCGTCTGATCAGGTGTCGGCCGACACGAAGCCGAGGGCACCGAGCAGGTTGACGTAGAGGTCGTCGGTCAGCATCTCGCCCGTGAGGCGGCCGTGCAGCTCGTGCTTCGATCCGTCGCGCAGGTTCAGCGTCAGCTTGAGCGGAAGCTTCTTGTGGAGCTCGGCGCCGGCCATGTCCTCGTAGGCGATGTGCCACGCCTCGGCCGCGAGCTGGGACGGCGCAGCCGACTGCGCCCAGGCCAGCAGGCGTCGCTTGCCGTTGTCGGTCGACTTCGGCGCCGGTGTCATCAGCAGGCCGGTCGTGAGGATCAGCAGGTCGTGGTCGACGCCGTCGACGCGGACGTTGGCGAGCCCGTCGACGATGTCGGCACCGTGGGCGTCGGCCGCTGTGCTGGCCTGCGTCCCGGCGGTGAGATCGATCCCGAGCTCGGCGAGCGCCGCCTCGGCCGGCTGGCCGGTCGCGAGGGCCCGCGCCGCGGTCGCGGAGTCGAGCGGCTCGCCCGTCGCGTCGGCGAGGGACTGGTTGTCCCAGCTGTGGGTCCAGCGTGCCGCGCCGGACGCAACCGCAGCGGCCGCGACGAGCGTGTCCACGACGTCGACCAACACCTCGTCCTGCTCGTGCGGCGGCAGGTCACCCGCCAGCGAGGCGACGAGCCGCGGTCCGTCGCCGCGTGCCAGCACCTCGGCGACGTGGGCCAGGCTCGACTCACGTCGACCGTCCAGGTGGGCCGCGGCCCGGTACACGACATCGGCACGGCGCTGCAGGGAGTCGGTCGCGATCAAGGTGGTCAGCTCGGGCCAGGGGCGGGTGGGCTTGCCGGTGCCGTCGAGCCACACGGCCGCCTCGCGGGCGGCGAGACCGGGCAGGTCGTCGAACAGCACCGCAGCGGGCCGGGTGTCAGTCACGTCGGGGGTGCTCGGCATCCGGTCCATCGCGGCGATCCGGTCGGCGATCGACGGGTGCGAGTCCCACCGCGAGGTCTCCTCGACGGGCGGTGCCGATCGGATCTCGTCGAGCGGCTCGCGCAGGTCGCGCAGCAGCTCCGCGAACCCGGTCACGTGGTCGGTTGCTGTCGGCACGTAGCCCAGCTCCCACGCGCTCCGGACGAAGGCGTTCTCGTAGTGGTCGTGGGCACGCGCGAGGGCCGGCAGCTCACGCAGGGCCGACTGCGCGGTGCGGGTGCCGACGGCTCGCACGGACAGCGCGTCGGCCTCGAGCTCCTGCCGACGGCTCAGCCCCTGCGAGGCGAGCATGTAGAGCTTGGCGTACTGCTTCAGGATCCAGCCGCTGATCTTGCCCTCGAGGCGTGTGAGCGTGTGGCTGATCGCGAGGCGGCCCCGGTAGGCCAGAGGTGCCAGGCGCGTGTGCGATCCGGAGTAGTGGCCGAGCTCGTGGGCCAGCACCGACCGGAGCTGGGCGACGTCGAGGCCCTGCACGAGCGGTGTGCCGATCAGCAGCGTCCGCTCCCCGGGGACGAGGCCGAGCAGTCGGGCCTCTTCGTAGACGGCGGCGTTGACCTCGCCGACGAGCTCGATGCGGTCGGGTCCGCGCGTGCCGGCCAGGACGGCCAGCTCGTCGACGACCCGCCACAGCTCGGGTGCCTCGGCGCGAGTCACGTCGGGGCCGGGGTCGCGGCCCGGCGCGCGGCTGGCGCTCCAGACGGCACCGCCGACGCCGATCCCGACGACGACCGCGAGGAATCCGAGCTTGACGCCCACCGCCTCGCCGCCAAGGGCGAAGGCCTGCACGGCCAGGCCGATGGTCGTGGCGACGATGGCGAGCGCGACGAGGTAGAAGCCGGCGAGCAGGGCGATGCTCAGGGCGGCGCGGAGCGTGGTCTTCACAGGTGTTCCCTCCCAGGATCGCCGATCAGGATGCCACGGCACGGCCCTCCGCACGCGGGTTTTGCGGGACTCCCCGACGGCGACCGACGCGATGCCGCACCTCGACGTGTGCCAACGCACGTCGCTCGATGGGGGTCGGCGGGCCGATCCGCGGTACGCTGGTCGTGGTGGCCCACTGTTCAGTCCAATGCTGGACCCTGTGTTGAGTCAAAGTTTGACACCGTCTCGAGGGCCCCGAAGCACCATCTCGCAGCGCGACGTCTTGTCGCGCGCCGGTGCCCGAACTCGTCTGAGAGATACGTGAACTCCACACCTGTCGACACTGCGTCGACCCCGTCCACCCTGCCCACCACCACCGGGTTCTCCGCGTACGGGCTGCCCAAGCCGCTCGTGAAGGCGCTCGCCCGTCAGGGCATCGTCGAGCCCACCCCGATCCAGCAGGTCGTCGTCCCGGCGGCCCTGTCCGGCTCGAACGTGCTCGGCCGTGCCCGCACCGGCTCCGGCAAGACCCTGTCGTTCGGCATCCCCGTGCTCGACACCCTCGCGGGCGGCCAGCGCCGCTCGAAGGCGCCCCGCGGCCTGATCCTCGTGCCGACCCGCGAGCTCGCGACCCAGATCGAGCGCGACCTCGCCGGCATGGCCGAGGCCCTGCACCTGCGCACCATGACGGTGCTCGGCGGCATGCCGATCGGTCGTCAGGCTGCCCGCCTGCGTGACGGCGTCGACCTTGTCGTCGCCACGCCGGGCCGGCTCACCGACCTGATCGACCGCAGGGCCGTGACGCTCGACGACCTCGAGATCATCGTGCTCGACGAGGCCGACCACCTGTGCGACCTCGGCTTCTACAAGCCGATCGACGCGCTCCTGACGGCCACGCCGCGCAAGGCCCAGCGCCTTCTGCTGTCGGCCACGCTCGACGGTGACGTCGACAAGCTCGTCAAGCGCCACCTGCCCGAGCACGTCCTGCACGACGTGGCCGAGCCGCTCGTGGAGCAGGGCGAGATGACGCACCACGTCGTGGTCGCCGACCGCACCGAGAAGCTGCAGGTCGTGCGCGACCTGCTGGCCAACACGCCCCGCACGATCGTGTTCGCCCGCACCCGTCGTGGCGCTGCCCGCGTCGCGAAGCAGCTCACGCTCGCCGGCATCGAGGCGGTCGACCTGCACGGTGACCTCGACCAGCGCAAGCGCGAGCGCAACCTCGCCCGGTTCTCCTCGGGCGACGCCCAGGTCATCGTCGCGACCGACATCGCGGCGCGTGGCATCCACGTCGACGACGTGCCGCTCGTGCTGCACTTCGACGCCCCGGCCGAGCACAAGGCGTACACCCACCGCTCCGGTCGCACGGCGCGTGCGGGCGAGTCCGGCACGGTCGTCACGATGACGACGCCGGAGGACCTGCGTGACCTGCTCCAGCTGCAGCGCAAGGCCGGCGTCGTCGCCCGCCAGCACCGCCGCAACGAGCTCGCCTCGCCGTTCACGGTGGCCTCGATGGCCACGACGGGTCGCCCCGGCGAGTCGGCCCCGGCGGCCGGCGGTCGCGGTGGCGACCACGCTTCGGGCGGTCGCTCCGGCGGCGGTCGTGGCGGCAACGGCGGAGGAGGCAACGGTGGCGCGCGTCGCCGTCGTCCCTCGGGTGGCGGCCAGGGCGGTCGCCCGCAGTCGTCGGGTCGTCCGCAGGCGTCCGGTCGCAGCCAGGGCCAGGGCGGCCAGCAGCACCGCTCCGGCGGTCGCACCGGCGGCGCCTCGCGCTGATCCAGCAGCCCCCGACAGGCGGTCACCGTTCGACGGTGGCCGCCTGTCGTGCTGTCCGGCGGTCGGCAGGCCCGAGCAGCCAGGACATCGCCGCCGCGAGGACGCACAGGGCGGCGCCGCCGATCCACGCGATCGTGTAGCTGCCCGTCTGGTCGCGCGCGACACCTGCCGCAAAGGCGGCGACGGCCGCACCGATCTGGTGCGCGGCAAAGACCCAGCCGAACACGATCGTGCCCTGCTCGCCGAAGTACTCCCGGCACAGGGCCACGGTCGGTGGCACCGTCGCGACCCAGTCGAGCCCGTACACGACGACGAACGCGACGATGCTCGGGTGCACGCTGGACGACAGCAGCGCAGGGAGCATCACGAGTCCGACTCCGCGGAACGCGTAGTAGCCCGCGAGCAGCAGCCGCGGGTCGATGCGGTCGGTGAGCCATCCTGAGGCGATCGTGCCCGCGATGTCGAAGATGCCGACGACGGCGAGCAGGCTCGCAGCGGTGGTCTCGGACATGCCGTGGTCGTGCGCCGACGGGATGAAGTGGATGCCGACGAGTCCGTTCGTCGTGGCTCCGCAGATCGCGAAGGCCCCGGCGAGGGCCCAGAACGCGGGGACGCGCGACGCGCTGCGCAGGGCATCGATCGCCCGTGCGCCGGCGCCGCCGGTCTGCCGGACCGGAGGGGTCCAGTCGTCGGGTGCCCCGTACGGTGTGATTCCGCGCGCCTCGGGACTCTCGTCGAGGAAGACCAACACGAGGGGAACGACCGCGAGCGCGGCCGCGGCGATGACGATCGACGCGAGGCGCCAGCCGCTCGACTGCGCGAGGTGCGACACGACCGGGAGGAACACGAGCTGCCCCGTCGCGCCGCCGGCCGTCAGCACGCCCATCACGAGACCTCGGCGCTCCACGAACCAGCGGCCGGCGATCGTGGCCGCGAACGCCATGGCCATCGAGCCCGTGCCGAGCCCGATCATGACGCCCCACGTGACCATGAGGTGCCACGACTGCTCGGCCAGGACCGTCAGGCCGCTGCCGAGCGCCACGAGCACGAGCGCGCTCATCGTCACGGTGCGGACCCCGAAGCGGTCCATCAGCGCGGCGGCGAAGGGGGCCGTGAGTCCGTAGAGGACGAGGTTGATGCTGACGGCGAGGGACATCGCGCTCGTGGACCAGCCGAACTCGTGGTGCAGCGGCACCATCAGCGCGCCGGGTGCTGCACGGAATCCCGCGGCGCCGATCAGCGCCACGAAGGCCGTGGCAGCGACGAACCAGGCGGGGTGCACGCGATGCGTCATGGGCTCCTGCTGACTCTCGTCACGAAAGTTTGTCCGGGAGACCGTACTGCGACATACTCTCTTCAAGCAAGTGAGGTGATGACATGCCGTTGCGGTCCGACTGGTCCGAGGAGCTGTGTCCGGTGCGGCGGGGGCTCGACGTCCTCGGCGATCCCTGGATCATGCTGATCATGCGCGAGGTCCTGCACGGTCGATCCCGCTTCGAGCAGATCCGCGACAGCATCGGCATCTCCGACGCCGTCCTCAGCCGGCGCCTGCGCCTCCTCGTCGAGGAGGGACTGCTGAGCAAGGTCGACTACCGCGCCGACCGTCGCACCCACGCGGCCTACGTCGCGACCGAGGCGGGCGCCGATCTGCTCCCGGTCATGCACGCGGTCTCGATCTGGGCCGAGAAGCACACCGCGATGCCTGCGGGTGGCGCGCACATGGCGATCATCCACGAGGCCTGCGGGAACGAGAGCACGACGGGCGACGCCTGCAGTGCGTGCGGCGAGGACCTCCGCCCCGAGGACGTCAGCTGGGACAAGCCCTGGAAGTCCGCACGGGAGCGTCTGGTGGGGGTTCCGGCGGTGAGGTAGTGGTCCATCACGACCGGATGCGGTCACTGTCGCCTGTCGCCGACCCGCCATAGTGGACCCGTGCTGGTCAGGACGGGGTGGCGACGTGTCGCGCTGATCGGCCCTGCGTTCATCGCGGCGGTCGCGTACGTCGACCCGGGCAACGTCGCCACCAACGTCACGGCCGGCGCCACGTTCGGCTACACGCTGGTGTGGGTCGTGGTGCTCGCGAACGTCATGGCGGTGCTCGTGCAGTACCTCTCGGCGAAGCTCGGGCTCGTGACACGACGCTCGCTCGCGACGCACCTCGGCGAACGGCTGCCCCGCGGCCCCCGCATCGCGTACTGGGTGCAGGCCGAGGCGATCGCGATCGCGACCGACCTCGCGGAGGTCGTCGGTGGGGCGATCGCCCTGTACCTGCTGTTCGACCTGCCCCTCGTGGTCGGCGCCGGCATCACGGTCGTCGTGTCAGTGCTGATCCTGCTGATCGGCGACCGCCACGGCCAGAGCGCGCTCGAGCGCACGATCATGGGCTTCCTGGCCTTGATCGCGGTGGGCTTCATCGCGGGCCTCTTCGTGGCGCCGCCCGAGCCGATCGACCTGGTCGGCGGCCTCGTGCCGCGCTTCGACGGCGCCGAGAGCGTGCTGCTCGCCTCGGGCATCATCGGCGCGACCGTGATGCCCCACGTGATCTACCTGCACTCGAGCCTGACGGTCGACCGCCTGGGGCCGCGGGCCGAGGGGCTCAGCGTGCCGACGCTCCTGCGGGTCACGCGTGTCGACGTCGCGGCGGCGCTGGTGCTGGCCGGGCTCCTCAACCTCTCGCTGCTCGTCCTCGCGGCCTCGGCCCTGTACGGGATCGACGGCACCGACACGCTCACGGGCGTCCACGAGGTCGTCACCTCGGAGCTGGGTGCGGGTGTCGCGCTGCTGTTCGCGGTCGCGCTCCTGGGCTCTGGGCTCGCGTCGACCTCGGTCGGCAGTGCCGCCGGCGCGGAGGTTATGCAGGGACTGCTGGGCATCCGGCTTCCCCGGCTCCTGCGGCGACTCGTCACGGCAATCCCTGCGGTCGTCGTGCTGGCCGTCGGGATCGAGCCCAGCCGGGCCCTCGTCGTCTCCCAGGTCATCCTGTCGCTCGGCATCCCGTTCGCGCTCGTGCCGCTCGTGCTGCTGACGTCGCGGCGCTCCGTCATGGGCGAGCACGTCAACCGCCGGGTCGTGACGGTCGCGGCCTGGGCGGTCGCGGTGGTCGTCATCACGCTCAACCTCGCGCTGCTCTGGCTCACGTTCGGCGGTTGACCGGCGCGGGGTGTGCCATGATCCCGGGGTGGCGATGACTCCCCTGCGGATCCCGCGGGACCTCGGTGCCGCCCGCGTCAACCTGGTCGACAAGGTGCGCCGGCGTCCTCTCGCCGATCTCCGGCCCATGCCGCGCGAGGTCGTCCGCGAGAACGAGCGGTTCACGCTGTACCGGTACGACCGCGCCGACGGCGTGCGCCCGCACGGCAAGCCGCTGTTCCTGACCCCGCCGCTCGCGGCTCCCGCCCTGGCCTTCGACCTGCGTCGGGGGTGCAGCGTCGCGGAGTACTTCGTCAATCAGGGACGCGACGTCTACCTCGTCGACTACGGCCCCGTGAACTTCGGGCACCGCGCGCTCGGCATCGAGCACTGGGTCGACCGGCTCCTGCCCGAGGCGCTCGCGGAGGCATCGGTCGACTCCGGCGGGCAGGACCTGCACATGGCCGGCTGGAGCCTCGGTGGCATCTTCACGATGTTCACCGCCGCGGCGCGTCAGGACCTGCCGATCGCATCGGTCACCGCCGTCGCGAGCCCCTTCGACTTGCGCCAGGTGCCGCTGCTGGCCCTCGCTCGACCGGTCGACCGCGTGCTGGGCGGACTCGTGGGGCCCGCCTACCGGGCGCTCGGCGGCGTGCCGGCACCGCTCACGAAGTGGGGCTTCCAGCTCTCGGCGGCCGACAAGTACCTGACGAAGCCGATCTCGATGCTGACCCACGCCGACGACCGCGACTTCCTGGCCCAGCTCGAGGCCGTCGACCGGTTCATGAGCAGCATGTACGCCTACCCGGGCCGCACGTTCGGGCAGCTGTACCACGTCATCATGCGGACGAACGAGTTCGCGACGGGCACGATGCAGCTCGGCGGCCGGCCCGTCCACCTGGCCGACATCGACGTGCCGGTGCTCGTCGTGGCGGGCCTCAACGACACGCTGGCGCCGCTGCCCGCCGTCGAGCACCTGCTCGACCTCGTGACGGGCGCGCCGCGTACCCAGCTCCTCCAGGCGCCGGGCGGCCACCTCGGCGTCCTGACCGGTCGCGCCGCCGCGCGCACCACCTGGCCCGGCATGGAGGGCTTCTTCACGACCGTCGACTGACCGTTCGCCCGGCCAGGCCTCCGGATTCCCACGAGACCGTCGGAATTCCGCATCGAGCACACGAAGTTTCGTGCGCTCCCTGCGGGAATCGAGCGGTCTCGTG
>JAHEXN010000323.1 GCA_023252095.1 Actinomycetes bacterium
GCATGTCGGCCATGCCCTGCACGAGTCGGGTCCGCGCATCGCCGTGGGGCTGCGACTCCGCGAGCTGCTCGAGCTCGCGGTCGAGGATCCCATCCATCACCGCCGCGAACAGGTGGTCCTTGGAGGGGAAGTACCAGTAGACGTTCGCGGGGGTCATCGACGCCGCAGTCGCCACGTTGCTGATCGTGGTGCCGTCGTATCCGTTCGCCAGGAAGGCCTCCGTCGCCGCGTCCAGGATCTCGGCGGTTCGCTCGGCGCGCGGGATGGCTTTCCGGTTGGACGGCACGTGGGTTCCTTCACTCGGAGTCGTACTGGCGCTTCAGTCTAGGCCGAGCGGTGTCGTCGCCGGAGCCGACGACCCCATGATCGTGCTGGAAATTCAGCAACGAGGCGGCGATTGATGTCTCTACTTAAGTCAACATCAAGAAAATTGCCCGAATCTCTTGCGCCGACTGGGTGACCCGCCCTAGTGTGATCGGCGTCACTTGAATCGGACTTAAGAAAAGGCGGTGTCGCTGCGATGCAAGCCCCGTTGCTCTCCGTGCGCGACCTGGTCGTGACCTACGGTCGCGGCGTCACCGCGCTGCGATCGATCGACCTGGACGTGGCCCCCGGTGAGGTCGTCACGGTCCTCGGCGCGAACGGTGCGGGCAAGAGCTCGCTGCTGCGGGCCGTGTCCGGGTCGCTCCGGAGCCATGGCGGCTCGTCATCGGGTGAGATCACGTTGCTCGGCCGCCGAATCGAGGGCACGAGCCCCGAGCGCATCGTCGCGGCGGGCATCGCCCAGGTGCCCGAGGGGCGCCGGGTGTTCAAGGACTTCACGGTCGAGGAGAACCTCCGAGCCGGTGCCTACCTGACCCCGCGTGGCGCGGACCGCGACGCGGCCTTCGAGCGCGTCTTCGCCACGTTCCCCGACCTCGCAGACCGTCGGTCCGATCATGCGGGGCTCCTCTCGGGCGGCCAGCAGCAGATGCTCGCCATGGGGCGTGCGCTGATGTCCGACCCGAAGCTCCTCCTGCTGGACGAACCGTCCCTCGGGCTTGCGCCACGGCTCGTGGGGCGGATCGGCGAGCTGATCCGACAGATCCGCGACCAGGGCGCGGCGGTCCTGCTGATCGAGCAGAACTCGGTCATGAGCCTGGCCGTGTCGGACCGGGCCTACCTGCTCGAGAACGGCCGCGTGACGATGCAGGCGCCTGCCGCCGAGCTGGCGGACTCCGACGAGATCCGTGAGCGGTACCTGCCGCCCGTCGAGAGCGCGCCGCGAGCCGTGGGCGCGACGGCGCCGTCGGCATCTGAGTCCGCGGGTGTCTCGCTCAGCGCACGCGGCGTCTCGAAGAACTACGGCGGCGTCGCCGCCCTGGTCGACGTCGACCTGGACGTGGAGGCCGGCACGATCCACGCGATCATCGGGCCCAACGGGGCCGGCAAGAGCACGCTCGTCAACGTCCTGAGCGGAGTCGCGACTCCGGACCACGGCAGCGTCACGCTGGACGGGCGCCCGGTGACGGATCTGCCGGCTCACCGCCGCGCGCAGCTCGGCATGGCGCGCACGTTCCAGAACCTCGCGCTGGCCGAGGAGTGCTCGGTGCTCGACAACCTCCTGGTCGGACGGCACAGCATCTGGAGAGGCGGCATCTGGAGCGACCTGCTCGGCCGGCGTGCGCGGCGACAGGAGCACGAGGCGGCAGTTCGCGACGTCGCCGAGGCCTTCGGGCTCGGCGACCGGCTCACCACCCCCGTCAGCACGCTCGCCTACGGCGATCGCAAACGGGTCGAGCTGGCCCGTGCCGCCTGCGCCCGTCCGTCGCTCATGATGCTCGACGAGCCCGTGGCGGGCATGAACCACGGTGAGTCGAGCGACATGCGCGACGCCATCCTCACGATCCACGAGCTCCTGCGGCCGACGATCATCCTGATCGAGCACGACATGCCCTTCGTCATGGAGCTCGCGGAGCACATCACCGTCCTCGACTTCGGACGGGTCATCGCCACCGGCGACCCCAGATCGGTCCGTCAGGATCCTGCGGTCGTCGAGGCCTACCTCGGAGGTGACGCTCAGCATGCAACGCTTCCTTGAGCTCCTGTTCCTCGGACTCTCCCTGGGAACCATCTACGCGGTCATCGCGCTCGGGTTCGTCGTGGTCTTCAAGGCCACGCGCATCGTCAACCTGGCCCACGGGTCGATCCTGTTGTTCGGCGCGTTCCTGCTCACCGAGATCCACGATCCCCTGGGCTTCTGGCTCGGTCTGGTCGTCACGCTCGGCGCCACCGTCATGCTCGCGCTGCTCGTGGAGCTGCTGGTCATGCGTCCGGCGCGCGGCCTGGACGACGGGGCACTGGCCACGTTGACGATCGGCGTCGACATCCTCCTGCTGACCGAGCTGACGCGCCGCATCGGCGCCGCCGTGCCGGACAACGGCGCCCCGTGGGCGTCCGAGGTCGTGACGGTGGGGGGGATCGACATGCCCCTCGCTCGACTCATCGGGACCGTCGTCGTGCTCGTGCTGCTCGTGGCGCTCGCCCTCGCCTTCCGCTACACCGACTGGGGCATCAGCATGCGGGCCGCCGCGGCCGACGGTCCGACGGCGTCCCTCATGGGGATCTCGCTCAACCGCGTCGGGCTGTACGCCTGGGGCATGGCGGGACTCGCCGCTGGTCTCGGAGGGCTCTTCCTGAGCTCCTACCCGTCCCCGGGAGTCACCCCGACCCTCGGCATCACGGCTCTGGCAGCGATCCCGGCCTGGGTCATCGGCGGGTTCGACTCCCTGCCCGGCGCCGTGATCGGGGGGCTGATCGTCGGCGTGATCTACGCGTTCGTCACGGGCTACGGCGACCACCTGCAGTTCCTGGGTGACGACTTCGGCAGCACCGCGCCCTACGTC
>JAHEXN010000324.1 GCA_023252095.1 Actinomycetes bacterium
TCGCGCTGCCCACGGACTTCAGCGCCCGCATCGCGCGCAACACGCAGCTCCTGCTCCAGCAAGAGTCGGGCACGACGCGCAGCATCGACCCGTGGGGCGGCTCGTACTACGTCGAGAAGCTGACCCGCCAGCTCGCCAACCGCGCGTGGGCCCACATCCAGGAGGTCGAGGGCGCCGGCGGCATGGCGAAGGCCATCGAGGAGGGCATCCCCAAGATGCGCATCGAGGAGGCCGCGGCGCGCACGCAGGCCCGCATCGACTCCGGGCAGCAGGCCGTGATCGGCGTCAACACCTACCGCCTGCGCGACGAGGACCCCCTCGA
Organism: Actinomycetes bacterium; assembly: GCA_023252095.1. Taxonomy (GTDB): domain Bacteria; phylum Actinomycetota; class Actinomycetes; order Propionibacteriales; family Nocardioidaceae; genus Aeromicrobium. The sequence goes on from JAHEXN010000324.1 coordinate 323, forward strand.
CGTGCTCAAGGTCGACAACGCGGCGGTGTACGCCGCCCAGGTCGCCAAGCTCGAGCGCCTGCGCGCCGAGCGGAACGACGACGACGTGCGCCGGTCGCTCGAGGCCCTCACGGCCTCGGCCGAGCGGGGTTCGTCGACCGACGGCTCGCTCGACGGCAACCTGCTCGCGCTCGCGGTCGACGCGGCCCGGGCCAAGGCCACGGTGGGCGAGATCTCCGACGCGCTCGAGAAGGTCTACGGGCGCCACCAGGCCGTGATCCGTACGATCTCGGGTGTGTACCGCACGGAAGCCGGCCAGGGCGGCAACATTCAGCGCGTCATCGACGCGACGGCCGAGTTCGAGGAGGCCGAGGGCCGCCGCCCGCGCATCCTCGTCGCCAAGATGGGTCAGGACGGCCACGACCGGGGCCAGAAGGTCATCGTCACGGCCTTCGCCGACCTGGGCTTCGACGTCGACGTCGGCCCGCTGTTCTCCACGCCCGAGGAGGTCGCCCAGCAGGCGATCGACGCCGATGTGCACATCGTCGGCGTGTCCTCCCTCGCGGCCGGTCACCTCACGCTGCTCCCAGAGCTCAAGGCAGCGCTCGAGGAGCAGGGTCGGGGCGACATCATGGTCGTGATGGGCGGCGTCATCCCGCCCGACGACGTCCCGACCCTGAAGGAGATGGGGGCCGCCGAGGTCTTCCTCCCCGGCACGGTCATCGCCGACTCGGCGTTGTCGCTGCTCGACAAGCTCCGCACCCAGCTGCAGGACTGAGGGCCCGACGGCGATGGCGGCGATCGACGTCGACGAGCTGGCCGACGGTGTCCGTGAGGGACGCCGTGCGGCGATCTCGCGGGCCATCACGCTGGTCGAGTCCCGCCGGGCCGATCATCGGGCCACGGCGCGTGAGCTGCTCACGACGCTGACGCCCGATGCCGGGGGTGCCGTACGGGTCGGCATCTCGGGCGTGCCGGGTGTCGGCAAGTCGACCACGATCGAGTCGCTCGGCACGTACCTGACCGGTCGCGGACACCAGGTCGGCGTGCTGGCGGTCGACCCGTCGAGCGTCCGCACGGGCGGGTCGGTCCTGGGCGACAAGACGCGCATGTCCGCGCTGGCCGTCGACCGCAACGCCTACATCCGGCCGTCGCCGTCAGCCGGCACTCTCGGCGGCGTCGCGCGAGCCACGAGCCAGGCCATGACGATCCTCGAGGCTGCAGGCTTCGACGTCGTGCTGGTCGAGACCGTCGGCGTCGGACAGTCGGAGATCACGGTCGCCGGCATGGTCGACACGTTCCTGTTCCTCACGCTCGCACGCACGGGCGACCAGCTCCAGGGCATCAAGAAGGGCATCCTCGAGATCGCCGACGTCATCGCGGTCAACAAGGCCGACGGGGAGCGTGTCCGCGAGGCGGAGGTCACCGCCAAGGACCTCTCCGGGGCGCTGCGCATGGTCTACGCCGGCACCAAGGACTGGGTGCCGCCCGTGCTGACCTGCTCGGGCCTTGAGGGCTCCGGCATCGACACCGTCTGGAGTCGGGTCCTGCGCCACCGTGAGTTCCTCGGGCGGAAGGGGCTCACGGAGAAGCGTGCCCAGCAGCAGCTCGACTTCACGTGGGCGCTGGTCCGCGACGAGCTCGAGGATCGTCTGCGCCGCCATGAGGGCGTCCGAGCCGTCCGCGCCGAGGTTCGCGACGAGATCCTGGCCGGACAGCTCGGTGCTGCTGAGGCCGCCGACCGGCTCCTCGCGGCCTACGACGACTGATCGCCGCAGGGCAAGAGAAGAGGGCCCGCGCAGGGAGCGGCGCGGGCCCTACGCCGAGTCGCGGACCGCAGTCATGGGCGCGGTGGCGTCGCAGGGAGGGCGACGACTCCGACGGCTCGACCTGACCAGTGAAACATGGTCCGACCGGACTAGGCGAGGCCCAACTGCGTGTTCTCGCTGTGAGTCGTCCAAGATCTCGCCATGTGAGACGCGCCGAATCGGTTCCGCAGTCGGGCGAAGCGACGGAATGGGTGGAGGAATCGGACATCCGTGCAGGTCAGAGCCTTGCAGAGGCCTGTCTGGCGCCGTGACGCGCCCGCGAGGCGGTGGATCGAGGGGACCTTTGCCGACATCGACTAGTCACAAAGGACTAGATCGGACTAGTCTTCTATCAGTGCCGTGGGGCCGACCATCTCGGGGGGATGGTCGGCCCCGGCTTCATTTTCAGGCGTCGTGCTCTCACGCGAGCGGGCTGAACCCGCCGACGTCGGTGCTGAGGGTCCACCCGTTCAGGCGCCAGTCCGGCCCGGCGAGCACGTAGCTGGCGTCCGTCCGCACCGTGAGCTTCTCCGCCGTGGACGTCGCGGGGTTCCAGACGGGCACCCCTGCCGACGCCTCGAGCGTTGCCGACAGCAGGGGCCGCGATCCGCCGCGCTGGAGGTCGATCGTCACGATGCTCCATGAAGGTTCGACCCAGACGGGACGGTCGGCGTAGCCCGCCTCCGACCAGCGGGGACCGAAGTACTGTCGGCCGCCTCCGGGCGTCGGACCGTCGAGCAGGACGACACCGGTGCCCTCGCGCGCCTGGGTGC
>JAHEXN010000100.1 GCA_023252095.1 Actinomycetes bacterium
GCCAGGACCAGCCGCAACGGACCGTCGGACGACCTGCGGCGGGCCGGGCGGAACTGCTCGAGGTCGACCCCGAGCGGCACCGTGCGCACGGGGCAGCCGGCCGACTCCGCGACTCCCGCGAGCTCGGCCCGCGCAAACTCCGACGTCACCACGACCCGGTCGAAGGAGCGCACGAGCAGCCGGTTCAGCACCGCGATCGAGACCTTCGCACTGGCGTCGCGTCGGGTACGCATCGCCATCATGTCGCTCATCCGCTCGTGCGAGAACAGGACCGCACCGACCTCCCGGCGTCGCGCCCAGCGGGCCACCGGAAGCAGCGTCGTCTTGTCGTGCACCTCGACCGACGTCGGTGCGAACTCCTCCAGCACGTCCAGCACGCGCCAGGGCTCGACGATCAGGCGGTAGTGGTCGCCGACCCGTGGCGCCCGAACCTGGACGACGTCCCCGTGATCCGTCGACCAACGGTCGTCGCGCGGACCCGGCAGGACCAGGAGCCGCTCGGCACCACGGTCGACGTACCCGGCGCCGATCGCCTCGACCGCCGTCTTCATGCCGCCCGACGTGGGACCGACGAAGTTCGCGAGCTGCACGATGCGCACGTCGAGCCACGGTGCCCGTTCAGGGTGAACCACAAGCGACCCGGCCGTGGCCCGGTCTCGACGCTCAGGCGTCGGGCTGCACGCCCTTGACCCGCAGGCCGAGCACGCCCGCGACGACGCACGCCAGGGCCACGCACCCCATGAACGGCGCGAAGATCGTGTCGACGCCCCACCGGGTCGCTGCGACGCCCGCGGCGATCGTGGGCAGCGCCATCGCACCGTAGGCCAGCACGTAGAAGGCCGACATGACCTCGCCACGGTGGCCGGCCGGGAGCACGTGGCCGAGGTGACGCAGCGAGCTCCCGAAGGCGAGCCCGAAGAAGAACCCCAGGAGGACCGAGCAGATCGCGAGGAACCAGGCGTCGCCCACGTGGACCGCGACGACGCAGAGCCCCAGGCTCGCCGCGGTGCCGAGGTCGCCGACGATCGCGGACCGGCGGGTGTCGCGGTCCCCCGCCGCGACCTGGCTTGCCGCCGCGGCCAGCGCCGACCCGCCGACGACCGCGCCGCCGAACACGAGGTTGTCGGTGCCGACCGCGACGGACGCGATCGTGGGGTACAGCGACAGGAACACCCCGAGCACCGACCACGCCGCCATGACCCCGAGTGCCGCGAACGCGAAGTCGGGAGCGATCGCGGCCGGCACGCGGGGACGAGCGACGTGCAGGGCGACGCTCGGGTCCACGTCGTGGGTCTCGCGCATCAGCACGACCGCGAGCAGGGCAAGACCGCTGAGGGCCGCCAGCACGACGTAGGGCACGACGAGCGGAGCCGGTCCGTACTGGGCGTCGACCGAGGTCGCCAGGATCGCGATGCCGATGCCCACGTTGAACGCGACGCCGGTGCGCCGTCCCGTCGCCGCTCCGTCGTCGGGTCGCAGGTCGAGCAGCGCGGCGCTGCCGACCACGACAATCGCCCCGACCGAGAACCCGTGGATGACCCGCGCCGCGACCAGCGCGGCGACCGACCCCGCCACCATGAAGACGACCAGGCCGAGGAGCAGGCCGGCCACCGCCGCCAGCAGGAGCGGACGCCGGCCGTACCGGTCGGAGATCGACCCGGAGACCAGCACGCTGACGAGCGCCGCGAGCGCGTAGGCCGCGAACACCACCGTCGTCGTGACCGGGGCGAAGTCCCACTCGCCGGCGTAGATCCCGTAGAGGGGCGACGGAGCGCCGGAGATCCCGAGCGCCAGGCCGAGCACGCCGATGAGGGCCGGGTAGGCCCACCGCTGGGACGTGCGGGTCATCGAGCTCCTCCTCCGCGACCGTCCGTCAGGGGGCCGGAGCGCCTGCTCAGGCTAGGGGTCGTCGCGATCACGCCCAGCAGCGGACCGCGCCCCAGTGCGTCCGGCCTAGGCTCGGAGCCATGACGGCGCTCCACGAGCTCGATGCCCACGACCTGGCCGCGGCGTTGCGGCGGCATGAGGTCTCCGCAGCGGAGGTCGTCGCCCACCAGGCCGACCGGATCGCGGCGCACGACACCGACCTGCGGGCGTTCCTCACGCCCACGATCGACGCGGCGCTGGAGCAAGCCGCCGCGATCGATGACTCCGGCGACGCGGAAGGCGGCTTCACCGGTGTGCCGATCGCGGTGAAGGACCTCACCTCGACCGCCGGCGTCCGCACGACCCTCGGCTCGACGCTGCTGGCCGACTCGGTCCCGGACGTCGACGCCCACGTCGTGCGTCTCGTCCGCGAGGCCGGGCTCGTGAGCCTGGGCAAGACGAACACGCCGGAGTTCGGGCTGTCGTCGTACACCGACAACGACGTCCTCGGCGCGACGTCGACACCGTGGCGACTCGGGCTGAACGCGGGCGGCTCGAGCGGCGGTGCGGCAGCCGCGGTCGCGGCGGGCCTCGTGCCGTGGGCGCTCGGCAGCGACGGCGGCGGGTCGATCCGCATCCCGTCGAGCTGCTGCGGCGTGGTCGGGTTCAAGCCGACGCGGGGCCGCATCAGCCCGGGTCCAGTCGGCAGCGACTGGAACGGACTCGCGTCCGACGGACCGATCGCCCGCACGGTTCGTGACGCCGCGGCGCTGCTCGACGTGCTGGCCGTGCCGCAGCTCGGCGACGCACGGTACGTCGGCGGGTCCGGCGGCTTCGCCGAGGCGGTTCGCCAGGATCCCGGAGCTCTGCGAATTGCGGCGTGGGCCGACCCCTACCTCCCCGGGATCGAGACCGACCCTCGGATCCGTGCCGTGTGGGAGGACGCGCTGCGTCTCCTCGCGTCGCTGGGCCACGAGGTCCACATCGTCGAGAATCCCTTCCCGCCCGAGCTCGAGCCGCAGTTCAACGTGGTGTGGAGCAGTGGCATGGCGGCGGCACCCATCCCGCCGGAGGCCGAGCCGCTGCTGAGGCAGAACACGCGGTACTGGCGCGAGCGCGGCTCACGCCACAGCGCGGCCGAGCTGGCCGGGGCGATGCAGTTCCTCGAGACCACGACACGCCAGGTCCTGACCGGACTGGGCTCCTACGACGTGTTCCTGACCCCGACGCTCGCGATGCTGCCACGGCCGCACGCGTGGTTCACCGAGTCCGACGACCCGGTCGAGGCGCATCGGCGCGAGCTGCTCTTCACGCCGTTCACGGCGGTCTACAACATGGCGGGCATCCCGGCCGCGAGCGTGCCGTTCGGTCAGGTCGACGGACTCCCGGTGGGCGTCATGCTCGGCGCGCACCAGGGCAGCGACGCCCTGCTGCTGTCGCTCATGGCCCAGCTCGAGGCAGCGGCCGGCTGGTCCACGCTGCCGATCGACCCACGTGGGTAGAGCGCGCCATCCGCTCGGTGGGCGGTGAGCTGGCCGTCGCCGCTGGGGACGTCATGACGGCAGGCCCACCGCCACGCGGAGCGGGTGACGGCAGGCTCACCGCCCCAGCAGCGGGGGTGAGGTGAACGGTCAGGCGCGGGCGGTCATGACGATCGGTTCGCCGTCGGTGATGGCGATCGTGTGCTCGACGTGGGCGCCGCGGGAGCCGTCGGCGCTGCGGATCGTCCAGCCGTCGGGGTCCATCACGATCTCGTCGGTCGTCTGCAGGAACCACGGCTCGATCGCGATCACGAGACCCGGCTTGAGCGGGAACCCGCGCCCCGGGCGACCGTCGTTGGGGATGTGCGGCTCGCCGTGCATCGTGCGACCCACGCCGTGCCCGCCGAACTGGGTGTTGACGCGGAGACCGTTCGCGCGCGCGACGTCACCGATCGCGCGACCGATGTCGCCGACCCGGTTGCCGGGGCGCGCGACCGCGATCGCCGCGTCGAGGGCCTGCTGGGTCACGTCGATCAGACGCAGGTCCTCCTCGCGCGGGGTGCCGACCACGACGCTGACCGCGGAGTCGCACACCCACCCGTCGACGCTGACCGCGAAGTCGAAGCTCGCGAGGTCGCCATCGGCCAGCACGTAGTCGTGCGGGAGTCCGTGCAGCACCGCGTCGTTGACCGACGTGCACAGGACCTTGCCGAACGGCCCGCGGCCGAACGACGGCGCGTAGTCGATGTAGCACGACTCGGCGCCGCGCTCGGTGATCATGCGGTGGGCCAGGGCGTCGAGCTCGAGGAGGTTGACGCCGACGTCGGCGGCCTCCTGGAGCGCGGTCAGCACCTCTCCGACGAACCGGCCCGCAGGCCGCATCTCGTCGATCTGGGTCGGGGTCAGGAGCTCGATCGCCATAGTGCGATCAGCCTACGTCCGCAGGCCCCGGGCCGGATCGGGTGGCGTCAGGTTGGATGGTCCCGTGACGTCGTTCGACTACTCCAACCTGAGCGGACGCCGCCCGGGGCTGTTCCTGCGCACCGCCGGACGGGTGTCCCGCGGCGTGCGCGACGTGCAGGACCAGGTCGCCCCGTACGCCACCTGGTGGGAGCAGCAGAACCGCGCAGCCCTGACGGCCGACGGCCCACTCTGGGTCGTCCTGGGCGACTCGATGTCCCGGGGCATCGGGGCATCGGCGCCGGATCGCGGCTGGGTGGGCGCGTTGCGCGACCGGCTGCCGCACCGCGTCGTCAACCTGTCGGTCTCCGGCGGCCTGATCCGCGACGTCATCGACCGCCAGCTGCCCGCCCTGCGATCGCTGGAGGTCGTCCCGGACCTGGTGACCGTGATGATCGGGAGCAACGACCTGTTCAACCGCCGGCAGAGCCGCCTCGTCGAGGCACATGCGGACGAGCTCGTCGACGTGCTGCCCGACGGCGCCGTCGTCGCGTCGCTGCCGCAGCCGCGTCGCGCCGCGCGGGCGTTCAACGACACGGTCGTCGGCACTGGACGGTTCCGGCTCGCCGAGTTCCGCGATCCGCGGCTGCGGTCGTGGTCCGGCCGCCTGGCCGCCTGGCCGGTTCCACCCCAACGACGCCGGCTACGCCGCGATGGCCGAGATCATGGCCGAGGCGGTCGGCCACCCCTGAGGTCGGCGGTCCGCTCGGCCGGGGTCCGCTTCGACCGCAGACCTACAGGCTGACCTCAGCGCGGTCGAGCAGCATCCAGACCTCCGGCTGCAGCGCCTGCAACGCCTTGAGGAGGGGTGCAGTGCCCCGCAGCTGGAGGACCGTGACCCGCAGCACCACGACCTCCACGAGACCTGCTGCCGATCCGACCTGGCCGACGGTGCGGGTCCAGGTCAGCCCGCGCTCCACGAAGATCGCGGTCACCCGGCCCTCGTCGTCGGGGCGCACCGTGACGGTCACCGCCGAGCCCGACTTCATGACGAGCATGCTCAGCCCTTCTCCTCACGGGCCTCGAGGTTGAACACGATGACGCCGAAGGCGATCGCCACCAGGGCGACCGCACCCAGTGCACCCGTGCCGAACACCGTGCCGTCATCGGCGGAGGTCACGGCCGAGGCGAGGCACGCGCCGCCGATCAGCGACGTGACCATCGCGACGAGCGGCCTCGGCGCTGCGGGCTCGCCACCGCTCCATCCGGCGTAGGCGATGCCGGCGACGGCGACCGCCGCGACGAGCAGCGCGATGCGCAGCGGCCAGAGGGCGCCCTCCGGCCAGTCGATCTCGAGGACTTGATCGAGGAAGAAGACCACGGCCACGACGAGCAGCGCCACCGTGACGACCCGACTGCGCGCACCTGTACCCATGCGCGAAACCCTAGCGGCCGTCGCGCTCAGGCCTCGAGGCTCGTGCGGAAGCGCTGCATGCCGCTGATCCAGCGGTCGCGGTCGGCGGCCTTCTGCTGCTGCATGCGGTCGACCTCGGGGTGCGGCAGGGCGAGGAAGCGTCCGGCGGCGAGGGCCTCGAGCGCGACCTCCGCGACCTCGCGCGCGTCGATCGGCTCCCCGGCCGACACGACCGAGCGCATGCCGAGCCGGGCGTCGGGCTGGTCGCTCGTCTGCCCCTCCTCGAGCATCGCAGTGCGCACGCCCATCGGGCAGACGGCCGTGACCTGCACGCCACGGTCGCCATAGGTCGCGGCGAGCCACTCGGCGAATCCGAGGGCCGCGTGCTTGGTGGCCGAGTACGTCGGAGAGCCGAGCTGGGTCAGCAACCCCGCGGCGGAGGCGACGCTGACGAACGCCCCACCGGTGCCGCCCGCCTCGGCGGACTCCGTCCACCCCGGCACGAGCGCCCGCGCGGCGGCCACGTGGCTCATGACGTTGACCTCCCACGACAGCGCCCAGTCCTGCGCGGTCGACTCCAGGCCGAAGCCGCGGAAGACGCCCGCGTTGGCCACGAACAGGTCGACCGGACCCGGCGCCGCCGCCAGGAGGGCGGCGACCCCGTCGTCGGTGCTCGAGTCGCCCGCGTGCTGGCGCACACGGTCACCGAACTCACCGCGCAGGAAGGCGGCAGTGCCCTCGAGCCGATCCGCGTCGAGGTCACCGAGCACGACGTGCGCGCCGCGCTCCAGCAGCACTCGGGCGAAGGCCGCCCCGATCCCGCCCGCCGCGCCGGTGACGACGGTCGATGCGCCGCTCAGCTCGAGCGTCACCTCAGTGCTTCCCGAGCTCGGCCTTGGCGAGCGAGTTCTTGTGCACCTCATCGGGCCCGTCGGCCAGACGCAGCGTGCGGATGCCCGCCCACATCTCGGCGAGCGGGGTGTCCTGGCCGACGCCGGCGGCACCGTGCGCCTGGATCGCCTTGTCGAGGATCCAGTTGACGGTCTCGGGCGTCGCGATCTTGATCGCCTGGATCTCGGTGTGGGCCCCGCGGTTGCCCACGGTGTCCATGAGCCACGCGGTCTTGAGCACGAGCAGACGCAGCTGCTCGATGCGCACCCGTGACTCGGCGATCCAGTCGCGGATGACGCCCTGGTTCGCGAGCGGCCGGCCGAACGCCGTGCGCTCCTTGACCCGCACGCACATGAGCTCGAGCGCGCGCTCCGCGACACCGATCGAGCGCATGCAGTGGTGGATGCGGCCCGGCCCGAGGCGGGCCTGCGCGATGGCGAAGCCCTGGCCCTCCTCGCCGATCAGGTTCGAGGCCGGCACGCGGACGTCGGTGAATCGCACCTCGGCATGGCCGCCGTGGTCGCGGTCGTGATACCCGAACACGTGCATGCCGCGCACAGCCTCGACGCCGGGAGTGTCGCGGTCGACGAGGATCATCGACTGCTGACGGTGGCGCTCGGCCGAGGGATCGGTCTTGCCCATCACGATGAACACCCGGCAGTCGGGGTTCATCGCGCCGGTGATGTAGAACTTGCGACCGTTGAGGACGTAGTCGCTGCCGTCACGCACGATCGAGGTCTCGACGTTGGTCGCGTCCGACGACGCGACGTCGGGCTCGGTCATCGCGAAGGCCGACTTGAACTCGCCGTCCATCAGAGGGGCGAGGTACTTCGCCTTCTGCTCGGGCGTGCCGAACATGTGCAGGACCTCCATGTTGCCCGTGTCGGGGGCCGCACAGTTGAACGCCTGGGGCGCGAGCTGGATGCTGCGACCCGTGAGCTCGGCGATCGGCGCGTACTGGAGGTTGGTGAGGCCGGCACCGTTGTACTCGGCGTGCTCGCCGGGGAGGAAGAAGTTCCAGAGTCCCGCGGCCTTGCCCTTCTCGCGCACCTCGGTGATGGCCTCGGGGATCGACCAGTCGTCCTCGCGCTCGCGGCGCTCGAGCTGCTCCCGGAGTGCCCCCTCGGCCGGGTACACGTGCTCGTCCATGAAGCCCGAGACCTGCTCGAGCAGCGCGGTCGTGCGGTCGTCGTATCCGAAGTGCATCTCAGGCACCGGCCATGACGTAGACGACCTCGGCGACGACCGCCGGCTTCTCGGCACCCTCGCGCTCGACGACGAACGAGATCGTGGCCTGGGTGCCGATCGCGATGTCGGCGATCTCCTTGAGCGTCGCCGTCGCTCGCAGCCGCGAGTCGACCGGGACGGGGTTGGGGAAGCGCACCTTGTTCGCGCCGTAGTTCACGCCCATCGCGAGGTTCTGCACCTCGTAGATGCTCTGCGCGAAGACCGGCAGGAGGCTCAGCGTCAGGTAGCCGTGGGCGATCGTCGTGCCGAACGGTCCCTTGGCGGCGGCCTCGGGGTCGACGTGGATCCACTGGTGGTCGCCCGTGGCGTCGGCGAACGTGTTGATCTGCTCCTGGGTGACGGTGACCCAGTCGCTGGTGCCGAGCTCGGAGCCGACGGCGGCCTTGAACTCGTCGAGGCTGGAGAAGACGCGGGGCATGAAGTTCCTCCCGGAATCAGGTGGGGTGAGCGCTCACAGGTAAGCGCTTGCTTAGTTCGCACCCTAGTGGCCCACGCCACTCCTGACCACCCCTGGGCGAGGGATCGTGGGACTTCCTCAGGTCAGCACCAGCGCGACCGGCGCCACGGCGCCGAGCGCCACCGCCAGCGCCAGGCCGACGGTGTCGGCACGCGTCCACGGGGCCGGTTCTGCCCAGGTGCGATCGTGCGCCGATGCGAAGCCCCGCGCATCCATCGCGACCGACGTCCGGCTCGCACCCCGCAGGGCGTCGGCGAGCAGGGCGAACGTCATCGACCCGGCGTACCGCAGGGCGACGAGCGGGTTGCGGGTCGGGCCGAGCCCCCGCACGCGTCGCACGCGGGCGAGCTGCTGCCAGGTCCCGGTCAACCCGCTGACCCGCTGCAGTGCCGCGACGAACGCGGCGACGAAACGGTCGGGGCCGTGAAGCCGCTGCGCGACGTAGTCGCCCAGGCGGGCAGGGTCGACGAACCCGACCACCACGGCGCCCGGCCACGCCAGCACGAGGATGCGCAGGGCCGCGACCGGAGCGTGGTCGCCGTTGCCGAGACGCCACGCCGAGTACGCCACGAGTCCCGCCGAGACGCCGCACAGCGCGAGACACGCCAGCGGGTAGCGCCAGCTCGGCAGCAGCATGACGGCCGCCAGCGCGTACGCGGTGGTCGCAGCCAGCGCGGACGGCAGGTCACGCACGGCGAACGAGCCCGCGAGCGAGGCGAACCCGAACGACAGCAGCACCAGGGGGTTGAGACGCTGCACGCCCGCCCTCATGTCCGCGCCCCGGCCCGCAGCTCGACGACGTCGTCGGCGAGGTCGACGAGGAGCGGGTCGTGCGTCGCGGTCGCGACGACCGCGCCCGCCGCAGCGGCCGCGACTGCGATGCCCGCCACCGCCGCCCACGTGACGCGGTCCTGTCCCACCGTCGGCTCATCGAGCAGCAGCATCCCCGGCCGGTGGGCGACGGCAGCCAGGATCGAGAGCCGACGCTGCTCACCGCCCGACAGACGGTACGGATGCGCCCCCGCGAGGTGCCCCAGACCCACGAGGTCGAGCCACGCCTCCGCGTCCACGGACCGTCCGGACCGCTGGGCCGTCAGGGCGACCTCGCTGGCCACCGTCGGGGCGAGGAAGCCGTGCTCCGGCACCTGCGGCGACCAGCCGACGTCCTGCACGAGGTCGCGCGAGCGGCGGCTCGAGAGCGGCGGCTCGAGGCCCCCGACGGAGCCTGCGTCGGGGGCGACGAGACCCCCGAGCGCCGCCAGGAGGGTCGACTTGCCGGCGCCGCTCGGGCCGGTCAGGGCCGAGAGCACGCCGGGGCTCACCGTGGCGTCGACGCCCCGCAGCGCGGTCGTGGTCGAGGAGCCCCGCAGGGATCGCGAGCGCAGCTGCACGGTCAGGTCGACGGCCGAGACCGCCGGCAGGCACCGTTCAGGTCGGACCAGGTCGGGGTCGACCGAGATCGGCCGCGGAGCGGGCAGCCCCGGCATCCACACGCCGAGCTCACCGAGACGGTCCCGGTGGTCGCGGACGAACTTCCCCGGCGTCGTGTCGGCCACGACCGAGCCATCCGCCCCCAGCACCACCACCCGGTCGACCAGGTCGAGCCACGGCTCCAGGTGGTGCTCGACCACGACGAGCGTCGCGCGGCCGTCGCCGACCGTGCGCCCGACGGCCTCGCGCACGGCTGTGGCGTGGGCCGGGTCGAGCATCGAGGTCGGCTCGTCGAGCAGCACGACGTCGGGGTCGAGCGCCAGGACCCCAGCCAGCGCCAGCCGCTGCAGCTCCCCGCCGGACAGCGCCGCCGTCAGGTGGTCGCGCCCCTGACGGAGCCCGACCGCCTCGAGGGCGGCGTCGACCCGACGCCACGTCTCGTCACGGTCGAGACCCACGTTCTCCGGCCCGAACGCGACGTCGCGCCCCACCCGCTCGGCGACCACGGCGTCGCCGGGCTGCTGCGGGACGAACCCGACGCGCCCGTCCACCGTGACCGAGCCGCCCAGCTCGCCCGCGAACGTCGAGCCGAGCGCCCCCACGAGCGC
>JAHEXN010000101.1:0-2400 GCA_023252095.1 Actinomycetes bacterium
TCGTGCGGCTCGACCGGCTCGACGAGCCGGCACGTCGCCTGGTTCGCGCCGCGTCGGTCACCGACGGCCGCGAGGGCTTCGCCGCGCTGGCGTCTGCTGCCTCACTCACCGAGGCCGAGCTCGACGTCGCGCTCGCCACGGCTGTCGACCACAAGGTGCTGCGTCGCACCGGTGCCGACGACTACGCGTTCCGTCACGCCCTGCTCGGCGAGGCCCTGCGCGACGACCTGCTGCCGGGAGAGCGTCGTCGCATCCACGCGGCCTTTCTCGCGGCGCTCGCGAGCGATGCCCCGCCAGCGACCGTCGCGCGTCATGCCGTGGCAGCCGGCGATCGCGAGAAGGCGTTCGTCGCCACGGTGCGCGCTGCCGAGGCCGCCGCTCGCATCTCCGGCTACGACGAGGCAGCCCGCCACTACGAGCAGGCCCTCGGTCTGGTCGACGCCGCTCCGGAGGGCACTGACGAGATCGATCTCGTGATCGATGCTGCCGACGCGCTCGTGACCTCCGGCCAGATCCTGAGAGCCGTCGAGCTGCTGCGTGACCACCTCGCGCAGCTGCCCAGCGACCACGGACGTGACAGCCAGGGCCGTCTGCTCGTCGCGATCGGCAACACGACGTACTTCGCGAACCTGGACCGCGAGTCGGACGAGGCCAGCCGCGAGGCCGAGCGTGTCGTGCCCGACGCCCCGACGGTGCTCCGCGCGGAGGTGGCGGGCCTGCGTGCGCGCATCCTGGCCAACCGACGCCGCGACGCCGAGGCCGTCGAGTGGGGCGAACGTGCGCTGGCGATCGCGGAGCAGGTCGGGGCCGAGCACGTCATCTCCGACGCCAAGGGCACGCTGAGCCGGCTTCTGGTCCGCTCGGGCCAGGACCCCGAGATCGCCAAGGCCGCGATCCGTCAGCTCATCGAGGGCTCGCGGCAGTCCGGCCACGTGCTGGGTGAGCTGCGCGGCCTGCACCAGATGGCCTTCGTCCACTTCAACGCCGGCGAGCTCGACGACGCCGAGTGGGCGTTCGCGGAAGGACGGCGTCGTGCCCAGCAGACGGGGTGGTCCTGGGGACCGTACGGGTTCGACGGGCGCTTCTTCGGGGCGCTCATCGCCTACATGCGTGGACGGTGGGACGACGTGCTCGACCTCTGTGAGGTCGGACCCGATGCTCCGGCGATGTCCGCGGCCCACCTCACGGCGATCTCCCTGCTGGTCTCGGCGGGACGAGGCGACGTCGGTGAGGTCGAACGCACGCTTCCCCTGCGCTCGATGTGGCGTCACGAGGCGGCGTCCGCCGTGCACTCCGCGACGGCCCTCGTCGACCTCTACGGGCGTGCTGGCGATCTCGTGGCGGCCCGGCGCACGTACGACGAGCTGGTCGAGCTGCACACTCGCGCGTGGGACGAGCCGCTGTTCCCGGGCCGCCTGCGCATCACCGCCCTGCTCGCCGGGCAGTACGCCGCCGCAGCACCGCGACTCGACCGGACCGTGCAGGCGGACCTGGTCCGGCACGTCGCAGAGCTGGCGGCTTCCGCCGAGGCCGTCGTCGAGGACCATCCGACCCTGGGACCGGAGGGACACGCCTGGTATCACCGGGCCCGGGCTGAGGTCGCTCACGTGCGATGGCGGTGCCAGGTCGACCCGCCGACGGCCGGGAACCTGACCGACCTCTGGCGATCCGCCCACGCGGGATTCGTCGCCCTCGACGACCCCTACGAGACCGCACGCTCCGCCGTTCGGCTGGCCGAGGCTCTGCGGGCGGCGGGCGATGTCCTGGCTGCAGAACCGTTCCTCGACTCCGCGCGTTCCGCGGCACGCCGTCTGGGTGCGCGCCCCCTCCTGACCGAGATCGACGCGCTGTCGACACGGGTCTCGCGGTCGGGCGAGGGCGAGCTCACGGCCCGCGAGCGTGAGGTGCTCCAGCACGTCGCGGCCGGGCGCAGCAACGGGGAGATCGGTACTCGCCTGTTCATCAGCACCAAGACCGTGTCGGTCCACGTGTCGAACATCCTTACCAAGCTGGCGGCCTCGTCGCGCACGGAGGCAGCGGCGATCGCCCGCCGCCGGGGACTGCTCGACGCCTAGGCCACGACCTACGGTCCGCTCTCGGCCAGGAAGCTCTCGGCGAGGGCCAGGAACCGCTCCTGCTCGACAGCGCCGCCTGCCAGCTCGCTCTCGAGCTCTGCGATCTCGGTGGCCGTGGGCTGGATCGTCATGTAGCCCGCGTTGCCGAACAGCCATGCCAGGGCCACGGTGGTGCCCTCGATCGTGACGGGCACGTAGTCCGGCGGAGTCAGCGGTGCCAGGTACCCAGCGGGATCGTCAGTCGCAAACCGCGCCAGGCGGATCGTCGAGCCGGTCGAGCCCACGTAGGTGCACTGCACGTCGTCACCAGTGTCGCCCCCGCGAG
>JAHEXN010000101.1:2410-3412 GCA_023252095.1 Actinomycetes bacterium
GAGCCAGCTCGACGTTCCCGATCAGGGCGTTGACGGCCGGATCGATCTCGGACGGGCACCCTGACCCGATGGGCACACGTCGTGCCTCCGACTCGAAGTCCTCGGGGATCGCGGCGACGTACTCCCGGAGAAACTCGATCATCGCCTCCTCGCTGACGTGCTCGTCCTCGTCGATGCTCACGAAGGACCAGTTCCTCAGGAGGACCTCGTGCTCGCCCTGCCGGACGCCGATGGCGATCGCGGTCGTCCTGCCGTCGTAGACCCGCTCGCTGCGGAACGCCTCGTCGCCGAGGCCGTCGATCTCCTCCAACGTGTCATCGCCGATCCCGGCGACCCGATCGCGCAGGCTGTCGCCACCCTCGATGACCCTGATCCCCACACTGATCGACGGCACGGTGCCGATGCTGCACCCGTCGAACCGGTGATCGCCCACGAGCAGCTCGCTGACCGGGTCCTCGTCCTGCGGGTTGAGCGGTGCGATGCCGGCTCGGCCCACGACCGTGCATGCCGTGTCGGGGCCCGAGACCGACCGCTGCGGCTCGGTCGTCGCTGAACCCTGGGGATCAGGATCGTCAGGCGCAGCCCCGCACGCGCTCGCGGACAGCACGATCGCGAGCAGGACGGCGGTCATGGTCTGTCGACTCATCGTGCCCCCTGGGTGCCGGTACTGCGCCGGTTCATCGTGCCACGTCAGAAGCGGCCGCCACGGCTCCGTCCGCCACGGGAGCCCGAGGACCTGCGACTGGAGGAGCGACGCGAGGACGAACGACTCGATGAACGACGAGGGCGTCCGCCGCCGCTGCTGCTGCCCCATCCACCACCCCAGCTGACACCCCATCCGTCCGACGAGCTCTGCCGTGCCGCCTGGCGGTTGACGTCGGCTCGCGCCAGGCTCGCCGCGGCGGCGGCGAGCTGGTCGGCGCTCTGCGCCTCGGCGAGTGCCGCGACCGGGTCGGAGGCCTGCGCCTGCAGGGCGGCGGCATGATGGCGACCGGCTTCGGA
>JAHEXN010000101.1:3422-10252 GCA_023252095.1 Actinomycetes bacterium
TCCGCTCGTCGACGCGAGCGATCGTGCTGGCGAGCGCGGCGCGGGCCTGCTCGACACGAGCGACCTCGGCCATGACGGGTGCGAGGGCGGAGGCGAGGGCCGACTCGGCGTCCTGCAGTGCGGTCAGGGTGGCCAAGGGGTCCGGGGCGCTGGCTCGCGCAGCCTCGCTCGCGGATCGAGCGCGATCGGCCGCCCCGGTCACGGAACCGTCGTTCGCGGCGTGCGTCGACGCATCGACGAGCAGCGTGTCGATCGCGGTCAGTCGCTCGGCGATGGCGGCCGGGGCTGCCTGCAGCGCGGCATCCGCCCCGGCGATCGCGTCGAGCAGGTTCACCGCGTGCCCGAGCGCGGCTTCGGCGGACCGGGCGTGCGCGACCGCCGTCGCGCGGTCGGCGGCCACTGCGGCCTCGCCTTCGGTGACGTCCTGCTGTGCCTGCGTGAGGAGGCGCTCGACCTCCGCGGGATGGTCGTCGACAGTGTCGATCGCGCTGGCGGGATACCGGGCGGCGAGGCTCTCCAGCGTCACCCGAGCTGCGGGGAGCCGTGCTGAGACCTCGGCCACCCGGGTGCCGAGTGCCGCGAGCACCTCCGGGACGCGTCGGTGCAGGTCGCGCAACGACGTGAACGCCTCGATCTTGGCGTCCAGCGTGGCGTCGGCCCGGGTGCAGAGGGCGATGACCTCCTCGGCGATGCTCCGTCGCTCCTCGTCGGACTCGGGCACGTCGTCGTCGAGGCGCTGGCGCAGGGCGAAGGCCTGGGTCAGGAGCCCCCGCGACTCGGTCAGAGCGGCCTGGAACTCCACCGTGTCCTGCAGCCCGAACTCGGCCTCGGCGAACGCGAGCTCCTGTTCCGACGTGCGGATCGCGTCGTCCGACCTCACGAGCGCCGAACCGCTGCGCTGCTCGACGTCGGCCAGCTCGGCGGCCTCGCCCGCCCGCTGCTGCCCCCGGCGCCACAGCGCGACGGCGCCGGCACCTGAGCCGAGGACCGCGACCGCGCCGAGCCCGATCCAGAGCCCTGGTCCGCGCTGGTTCACCTCGACCAGCCCGTCGGCCGTCGCGATGGCCGCTCCGGCCCAGTCGCTCTCGCGCAGCCGGGGGAGGAGGTCCTCGTCGACGACCTGGTCGACCTGTCCGTCCGAGAGCGCGAAGTCATCAGCGACGGACAGCCCGTACGCCCGCTCCTCGGTCGCGATCGCAAGCAGGAGGTCCTCGTCGCCGAGGCGGGACACGCGCGCGGCCTCGTCGGCCCAGGCGCTGCCGTCCATGCCGTCGAAGGACGGCACGAGGACGACGAACACCTGGTAGCCCGCCTCGGCGAGGTGGGCGTCGAGAGCGTCACGCACCTCCGAGGTGCGGGCACCCAGGACGCCCTCCGGGTCGGTGATCGGCCCGTTCACGTCGACCGGGGAGGTGGCCGAGGCCTGGGGCCAGGGCGCGACCAGGAGCAGTGACGTCAGCAGGAGACCAGCGGTGGCGAGCTTCGTCACGAGGCGCATGGAGCGAGCGTAGGGGGCCGTGGCGTCGGCTAGTCCCGGTGGGACGTGAATCCCTCTTCCTTGCTCCATGTCACGGACTGGTCCTCGTAGACGTCGTTCTGGAAGACCACCTCACCGTCGTCGACCTCGGGCTCCCGGCACTCGAACTCGCCGAGCTCGTCGTCGACCTCCCACGTGACGAGGTCGGTCGTGACGAGGGCGACTCCTTGGTCAGGTGCCTGCTGCTCGAAGGCATCGTCCTCGTAGCACCCGGCGGCCACCGCGACGGTCGTGCCGTCCGTGCCTGCGCCGACCTCCAAGCAGCCGTCGCCGGCGACGAAGATCGCCTCGGGCTCGGTCCAGGCGTCCGGGTCGTCGGGGTCGGAGTGCTGCAGCACGACGCGGCGGATGTCGTCGGGATCGATCCAGACCACGAGCTGCGCGCCGGAGTCGAGCTCGAGCTCGGTGAACGCCTCGTCGCGGTTGGGCGAGACGTCGCCGCCGTCCTCGCTGTACTCGTCCGGGTCGGGGGCCTCCGAGGAGGCGTCGTACGTGAACGACGTCACACCGCCCGGCTGCCAGATCGGCGGGTTCTCGTCGCCTCCGGGGCCGCCGCCACACGCGACGAGCAGCCCCAGGATCGGGGCGACGGCGAGAGGGTGTCGAAGCGCACGCATCCTGCAGGGTACGACGCAGGTAGGATGATGCGGTGATCATCCAGCGCGAGTGAGTCGGCCGACGTCGTCGTCCCTGTCCCTCCCCTCGAAAGTTCCTCATGATCACCGTCAATGACGTGACGCTGCGCTTTGGTGCGCGCGTCCTGATGTCCAACGTCTCCTTCCGGGTCGACACCGGCGACAAGATCGGTCTCGTCGGCCGCAACGGCGCCGGCAAGACCACGCTGACGCGCATGCTGTCCGGCGACGGGCAGCCGTCCGAGGGCAGCATCACGCACCGCGGCAAGATCGGCTACCTCCCGCAGGACCCGAAGATCGGCGACCTGTCCACGACCGCCCGCGACCGCATCCTGGGCGCCCGCGGGCTCGACGAGGCCCTCGCGGTCATGCGCAAGGCGGAGATCGACATGGGCTCGGCCGACCCCGAGACGTCCGAGAGGGCCATGCGCGCGTACGGCCGGGCCCAGGACGCGTTCGCCTCCGGCGGTGGGTACGCCGCCGAGGCCGAGGCCGCCACGATCTCAGCCGCGCTCGGCCTGCCCGACCGCGTGCTGGAGCAGCCCCTGTCGACCCTGTCAGGCGGTCAGCGCCGCCGCATCGAGCTGGCGCGCATCCTGTTCAGCGACGCCGAGACGATGCTGCTCGACGAGCCCACGAACCACCTGGACGCCGACTCGGTCACGTGGCTGCGCGGATTCCTCAAGAGCTACTCCGGCGGCCTCGTGATCATCAGCCACGACGTCGAGCTCATCGAGGAGACCGTCAACAAGGTCCTGTACCTCGATGCGAACCGCGCCACGATCGACATCTACAACATGGGCTGGAAGCACTACGTCCGTCAGCGCGAGGCCGACGAGGTCCGCCGCAAGCGTGAGCGCGAGATCACGACGAAGACCGCAGAGCGCCTGCAGATGCAGGGCAACAAGATGCGTGCCAAGGCCAGCAAGGCCACGGCGGCCCAGCAGATGCTGAGGCGGGCCGAGGACATGATGGCGGGCCTGGAGGGCGTGCGGCAGTCCGAGAAGGTCGCCAAGATCGACTTCCCCAGCCCGGCGGCGTGCGGCAAGACACCGCTCATGGCCGAGGGACTCTCGAAGTCGTACGGATCGCTCGAGATCTTCACCGACGTCAACCTCGCGATCGATCGAGGCAGCCGCGTCGTCGTCCTCGGGTTCAACGGCGCGGGCAAGACCACGTTGCTGCGCATGCTGGCAGGCGAGCTGGTCCCCGACTCCGGCGAGCTCCAGCCCGGTCACGGGCTCAAGATCGGCTACTTCGCCCAGGAGCACGAGACGCTCGACCCCGACCGCACGGTGCTGCAGAACATGCAGGCGAGCGCGCCGGACCTCACCGACACCCAGGCGCGCAGCGTGCTCGGCGCCTTCCTGTTCACCGGTGACGACGCCGAGAAGCCGGCGCGGGTCCTTTCAGGCGGCGAGAAGACGCGACTGGCCCTGGCCGGGTTGATCGTGTCGAGCGCCAACGTGCTCCTGCTCGACGAGCCCACCAACAACCTCGACCCCGCGTCGCGCGAGGAGGTGCTGTCGGCGATCCGGCGGTACCAGGGTGCGATCGTCCTGGTCTCGCACGACGAGGGCGCGGTCCAGGCCCTGGAGCCCGACCGCGTGCTCCTGCTGCCGGACGGCGACGAGGACCTCTGGAACGACGACTACGCCGATCTCATCGCGCTGGCGTGACCTCGCGGTCGGCGTCCGTCCTGGCGGCCGCGGCCCGGCTCGCCCGCGCGGCTGTCGTGCGGCGCTCCTGACGCTCGGCGCGCGCGAACCAGCCGTAGCCGACGATCGCCAGGGCGGCGAAGAACCACCACTGGAGCCCGTAGAAGAAGTGCGGGCCCTGACCGAGATCGGGCCGTGGCTCGGCCTCGAGTCCGTCGCTCGAGGGCGTCTGCTCCTGCAGGTTCACGTAGCCGCTGCGCAGGTCGTACGGCACGTGGTCGGCCAGGCCGCGGCTGGAGATCGCACGGACCTGACCCTCGTCGACGTGCGTGGCCTGTGAGCCCGCCGTGCTGTCGACGCGCAGCCAGCCGGTGACCTCGACGCCGCCGCCCGGGGGCTCCGGAAGGACGTCGGGACGCACGTTGGTGCGCTGGGTCTCGACGAACCCGCGGTCGACGAGCACGGCGGTGCCGTCGTCGAGCACGAGCGGCGTGAGCACGTCGATGCCCGGTCGGCCGTCGCGGTTGACGAACTTGACCGTCACCTCACGCTTGACGTCGTAGGTACCGCTGACGGTCACGACGGTCCACTCCTGGCCGGGCTCGACGTCCTCACCCACGGGAACGACCTCGTCGAGGGGGACCGGCGCGGTGTCGAGGTGCTCACGGACCAACTCGTTGCGCACCTGGCGGTCGTCGAGCTTGTGGAACTGCCAGATCCCGAGCTGGATGCACACTGCGGACAACGCGACGACGAAGACGGCGAACCCGACCCAACGGGCGGATCCGAGGAACCGGAGCTCACGCATCCGCGGCTCCGAGGGGCACGGTCTCGCGCCAGAACCCGCGCGCGGACAGGAACGACGTCAGCGAGGCGTCGTGGTCGGGACACGCGAGCCAGACCTTGCGGCGGTCGGGGGTGTGCAGCTTGGGGTTGTTCCAGCGCACCTCGACGGTCGCGGGCGCCGTGCAGCTCTTGGCCGAGCAGGTCAGCGCGGCGGGGTCAGTTCCCACGGGTCAGAGCTCGTCGCGCTCGGGGCGTGCGCCGATCGAGCGGTGCTCCATCGGCACGAACGACGTGCCGGAGGCGGGACGCACGCGCACGCCGGCATTGGCCAGGACGACCGAGACGTAGGGCAGGAACACCGCGAGGACGATCAGGACCCACCGGAACGGACCGTCGACCAGGCAGGCGCCGATGAAGCAGACGGTGCGCAGGCCCATTGAGAACAGGTACCGACGCTCCTTGGCACCGAACATCGCGCTCGAGCTCTCCGGAGCCGAGGTGATCAGGGGCACCTCGTCGGTTCGCTTGTTCACGATTTCAGGATACGCCCCCCACCGCACGGGCACCGGTCGTGGCGGCATCATGGAGCCCATGAGCAACCGCACCTACCGCATCACCGAGATCGTCGGCACGTCCCCGGACGGGGTGTCCGAGGCCATCGAGAACGGCATCAAGCGCGCGAGCCAGACCCTGCGCCACCTCGACTGGTTCGAGGTCGAGGGCATCCGCGGCCAGATCAGTGACGACGTGCCGTCGCACTACCAGGTCACGATGAAGATCGGCTTCCGCCTGGAGGACGACGAGTGAGCCTGCGGCTCCTCACGGTGGCGCTCGTCGCGACGCTGGCCCTCGCGGGCTGCTCGGGCGGCGGCTCCGCAGGGGAGTCGGACGACTGGAGGTTCGGCGACGCCGCCGAGCAGGGCGGGGCCGACGCACCGCCGGACCCGCCCACGATCGAGCCCCCGACCGGCGCCCCGGTCGACCCCGCCCAGTTCCCGGACGCCTACACCGGGAACGCCTTCGCGACCCCGACCGGCAACATCATCTGCTGGATCGACGAGGCCGCCGACCAGTGGGGCTGTCTCATCAAGCAGCGCACGTACGCGGAGCCGGCGGGGGCCGAGGACTGTCTGCAGTCGTTCGGCAACGGGTTCTCGTCGGTGCAGGGCAGCGCCCTGATGCCGCTGTGCCGCGGCGGGGTCATCGCCGCGGCCGAGACCGGAGGCGGGGCGGTACTGCCGTACGGCCAGGCCATCACGGTGGGCGACGTGACCTGCGGGTCCGAGGAGGACGGCGTCACGTGCCTCGACCAGTCGTCGGGGCACGGGCTCTTCCTCAGTCGAGCGGCCTACGCGGTCAGCTGAGGTCGGACGCGTCCGCCTCCTCGACCTCCTCGCGGGTGATGCCCATGAGGTACACGATCGTGTCGAGGTACGGGACGTTGACCGACGTGCGCGCCTGGTCGCGGACAGTGGGCTTGGCGTTGAACGCGATGCCGAGTCCCGCGGCGGCGAGCATGTCGAGGTCGTTGGCCCCGTCGCCGATCGCGACGGTGTTCTTGATCGGGATGCCCGCGGCCTCCGCGAACTCGCGCAGCGCCGTGGCCTTGCCTGCGCGGTCCACGACCGTGCCCAGGACGCGCCCGGTCAGGACGCCGTCGGCGATCTCGAGATCGTTGGCGCGAAAGTAGTCGATGCCGAGCTCCTCGGCGATCCTCGCGATGATGGGCGTGAACCCGCCCGAGACGAGGGCGAAGCGGTAGCCGAGACGCTTGAGCGTGCGGATCATGGTGCGGGCGCCCGGGGTGTAGGCGAGCGAGGCGTACACCTCGTCGAGCGCCGACGCCGGCACACCCTCGAGCTTCGCGACGCGGGCGTGCAGCGACTGCGCGAAGTCGAGCTCGCCACGCATCGCGCGCTCGGTGACCTCGGCGACCTCCGCCTCGCACCCCGCGTGGGCCGCCAGCATCTCGATGACCTCGCCCTGGATCAGGGTCGAGTCGACGTCCATCACCACGAGGCGCTGCGCATGACGCCGGATGCCGTTCTCCTGCACCGCGACGTCGACCCCGTGCTCGTACGCGACGCGGGCGAGGGTGGCCTGCAGGACGTCGGGATCGGCCCCACTGACCTCCATGCGGATCGCCGTGACGTGGTGGCGCGCCATGCGCACGATGCGGTCGATGTTGCCGCCGTCGGTGCGGATCTGCTCCGT
>JAHEXN010000102.1 GCA_023252095.1 Actinomycetes bacterium
TTCAGCCGGGTCATCCAGAACCTGTCCGAGGGTGACGCAGGCGAGATCGACGGCGCCACGATCTGGTCGACGTTCCAGCGTGAGTACCTGGAGCGCACGGAGCCGTACGCGCTGACCTCGTTCAGCTCCACGACCTCGAGCGACGGGCGCGACCAGCAGGTCGTCGACCTCGTCGTGCGCGGTGAGGCGCGGTCCTTCAAGGGTGAGGGCAACGGCCCCGTCGACGCGTTCAGCGACGGCATGCGCCAGGCCGGCGCCGAGATCCGCGTGCTCGACTACTCCGAGCACGCGCTCTCCGCCGGTGGAGATGCCCTCGCCGCCGCCTACGTCGAGTGCGAGATCGCCGGCGAGATCGTGTGGGGAGTCGGCATCCACGCCAACATCGTGCGCGCCTCGCTCGAGGCCGTCGTATCGGCCGCCAACCGCGCCGTCGCCATCACGATCCCGCACGGCTCCGCCAGCTGACGCTGTCCACCGGCAACACACCTCGACCCGTCCCTCCGGGGCGGGTCGAGGTGTCCCGGACGCCGGTGCTCGCTAGGGTCGGATGAGAGCACATGCCGACGACGGGGGAGTCGTGACCGCACCTGCCATCACCATCGAGCACCTGACCAAGCGCTTCGGCGACTTCACGGCCGTCGACGACCTGTCGTTCACGGTCGCGCCGGGCCGCGTCACGGGTTTCCTGGGCCCGAACGGTTCCGGGAAGACCACGACCCTGCGCATGCTGCTCGGGCTGATGCAACCGACCTCGGGTCGCGCGATCGTCGGGGAGAGCGACTACCGCGACATCCGTCGCCCCGCCCAGCTCGTCGGCGCGGCCCTGGAGGCGTCGAGCTTCCACCCGGGCCGCACGGGTCTGGGGCACTTGCGCACGCTCGCGCCGCAGGTCGGGGTGCCGGACTCCCGCTGTCACGAGGTCCTCGAGCTCGTGGGGCTCGACACGGCGAAGAAGCGGCGTGTGGGCGGCTACTCGATGGGCATGCGGCAGCGACTCGGTCTGGCGGCGTCGCTGCTGGGGGACCCGTCGATCATCATCCTCGACGAGCCGGCCAACGGCCTCGACCCGCAGGGCATCGCCTGGTTGCGGGGCCTGCTCCGGGCGCTCGCGGCCGATGGGCGCACGGTCCTCGTCTCGAGCCACGTCCTGGCCGAGGTGCAGCAGTCGGTCGACGACGTCGTCGTGATCGGCAGCGGCAAGCTCATCCACGCCTCCACGCTGACCGAGCTCGAGCAGCTGGCGTCACGCGACGTGCTCGTGCGCACCGCCGACTACCAGGCTGCCGACCGGGTGCTCCGCGAGCAGGGTTGGAGGGTCGATCCGCATCTCGAGCACCATGTCGTCCACGACGTCGATGCCGCCGAGATCGGGGCCGCGCTGCACCGGGCCAACCTGGAGGTGCACCAGCTGGCCGATCACGGCGCCGATCTCGAGGCGGTCTTCCTGCGCCTCACCGAGTCGTCGGACGCCCCCACGAGCCAGTTCGTGGGCCACGGACCCACCGCGCCGCCGGTCGACGTCGCTGCCCCGCCACCGCCCCCGGCCGCTCCTACGGCAGGAGATCTCTCATGACCGCCGCGCTCGTGGCCGAGTACCGCAAGTTCTTCTCCACGCGGCTCTGGTGGGTTCTCGCGCTGGTGATGGTCGGCTACCTGGCGCTGATCGCCGGGGGTTTTGCGCTCTCGCTCTCAGTCGATACCGGTGCTGAGGCCCAGCCCTCCGACTTCCTGTCCCCGCAGGAGCTCGCCACGACCATCTACTCGGTGACGAGCGCGATCGGCTACGTCTTCCCGCTCATCGTCGGCAGCCTCGCGGTCACCTCCGAGTTCCGCTACCAGACGATCACGGGCAGCTTGCTGGTCGAACCTCGACGGAGCGTCCTGGTCATCGCGAAGCTGCTGTCGAGCATCCCGATGGGTCTGGCCTACGGCATGCTCGCGACTCTCACCGTGGTCGCCGCCGGCGCTCCCGTGCTCGAGCTGGCCGGCGATGGCGCGTTCCTGGGTGACGGTGAGGTCATCGAGACTCTCGTGCTGTCCGTCATCGTGATGGTGCTCTGGACCATGATGGGCGTCGCGTTCGGCACGGTGCTGACCAACCAGGTCGCCGCGATCGTGGTCGTGCTGGCGTTCACCCAGCTCATCGAGCCGATCGCACGCGTCGCCCTCGGAGCCTTCGACGCCACGAGCGAGATCTCCAAGTTCCTGCCGGGCGCGGCAGCGGACGCCCTGCTCGGCTCGAGCTTCTTCAGCTCGTTCGGCACGGGCAGCGGCCCCGAGCTGCTGCCGCAGTGGGGCGGAGCCATCGTGATGGTCGTCTACATCCTGGTGCTGGCCGTGGTCGGGCGCGTGACGACGTTCCGCCGCGACATCGGCTGACGTCGGCTCAGCGGGTCCGGATCACGACGGTGTCGCTCGCGGCGTCGGGCGACGAGGTCCAGCCCTCGGGGGAGTCCGCGACGCTCCAGCGCCGTCCGTCGAAGGACACGCTCGTGATGCCGAGGTGCGCGGCGTTCGCGACGGCGTACTGGGCGAGCGACCACCCCCGGATCTCGGTGTCCTCGGCGGGACCGGTGAACCGCGTCACGACGTCGTCGCCCTCGACGACCCCGCCGAGGCTGCCGAACGCGGCATTGACGTCGTCGAGCACGGCCTGGGCGCTGCCGCGTCCGGACTCGTTGAGCTGGCACGTGAACGCAGCCGGGCTGTAGCCGCGCAGCGACGACGCGAGCGATCGTGACGCGGGCTCGTGCTGGGCGTACGCCTGCGGGAACGCGGAGCGCTGCACGGCCTGGGCGGCCGCCGTGATCTCGAGGGTCGTGTAGTCAGGGACCTTGACCAGTCCGTCGTAGAACTTCCCGATCGCGTAGGGGGGCTGCAGGATCTCCTCGACCGAGCCCCAGCCCTGCGACGGACGTTGCTGGAACAGGCCGACGGAGTCGCGGTCGCCGTAGTCGATGTTGTGGATCCGCGACTCCTGGTAGGCCGTCGCGATCGCGATCGTGGTGGCCCGGGGCGGCAGGCCACGGTTCTGGGCCATCGCGGCCATGAGGGACGTCCAGCGTGCCTGTTCCAGGTCGATCTGCGTACGGGTGCCCTCGACGTCGGCGACGCAGTACTCGGCGCGGTTCGGCTCCCGGTCGTTCAGGGTCGCGGCGATCGTGATCGCGCCGACGCCCAGGGCTCCGGCGAGCAGCCAGCGCAGCTTCACGAGGTGGTGGTGCTCCGGATCAGTTGGCGTGGAGTGCGGCGTTGAGCTCGATTCCGGCCCGCTCACCGCGCGGGCGCGCCTCGAGGCGGCCGGTCTCGGAGTTCAGCAGGAACAGCAGGCCGTTCTGGCCCGACAGCTCGACGGCCTTGACGACGGCGCCGTCCGGGAGCGTGACCTTGCTGCCCGCGGTGACGTAGCAGCCCGCCGCCACGACGCAGTCGTCGCCGAGGCTGATGCCGACGCCCGAGTTGGCACCGAGCAGGCTGTTCGCGCCGATGCTGATGACCTGCGAGCCACCCCCGGAGAGGGTGCCCATGATCGAGGCGCCGCCGCCGACGTCGCTGCCGTCGCCGACCACGACCCCGGCCGAGATGCGGCCCTCGACCATCGCGTGGCCCAGGGTTCCGGCGTTGAAGTTCACGAAGCCCTCGTGCATCACGGTGGTGCCCTCGGCGAGGTGGGCGCCGAGGCGGACGCGGTCGGCGTCGGCGATGCGCACGCCCGACGGCACGACGTAGTCGGTCATGCGCGGGAACTTGTCGACGCTCGTGACCGCGAGGTGATGACCGTGGGCGCGTGCGCGGGCCCGCGTGACGTCGACGTCGGGCACGGCGACGGGGCCGAGCGACGTCCAGGCGACGTTGGCGAGGAGACCGAAGATGCCGTCGAGGCTCTGCCCGTGCGGCCGGACCAGGCGGTGGGAGAGCAGGTGCAGGCGCAGGTACACGTCGTAGGCGTCGGCCGGCGGCTGCGTGAGGTCGTCGATCACGGTGTGGACCACGAGGACTCGGACGCCACGGATCGCGTCGTCGCGCTCGGCGGCGGTGAGCGCCTCGGGCTCGTGGTCGTGGTCGCCGGGGGCGCCGAGCCGCGGCTCCGGGTACCAGACGTCGAGGACCGTGCCGTCCTCTGTGAGGGTGGCCAGTCCGAAGGCGTGGGCGCCGGGGTGCTCCGTCGTCATGGCCCCCACGCTACCGACATGGCGGTGGTCGAGGTGCGACGGCTCAGCCCCCGAGCGCGACGCCGCCGGCGGCCGCGAGGACACACGCCAGGAGCATCAGCGCGGCGGACCGCACACCGCCCGTCCGCTCGCCGTCAGCCCATCGGACCGCGGCGTCGAGGCTCGCCGAGCTGAACGTCGTGTACCCGCCGAGGAAGCCGGTTCCTGCCACGGCGTGCCACGCGGAGTCGGCGCTCAACGACACGAGGACTCCGAGACCGAACGATCCGGTCGTGTTGATGACCAGGAGCGCCCAGGGAAACCGGGTCCGTGCCGGCACCAGCCCGTCGACCACGTGACGGAGCGCGGCGCCGAGTCCACCCGCGGCAGCCACGGCAAGGGCCAGCGCGAGCCCGTTCACCGTCGCCCCCATCGGAGGCCGACGACGGCCAGCGCGAACCCGCCCACCACCGTCGCGAGCGCGTACCCGGCGCTGAGCGCGAGGTCGCCCCGGGAGCCGAGGTCCTGCACCTGCACCGCGAACGCGCTGTAGGTCGTGAAGCCGCCGAGGAGGCCGGTGCCGAGCAGCAGTCGCAGGCGCTCCGGCACGCCGAGGCCGATGATCATGCCGAGCGCGAGCGATCCCGCAAGGTTGACCAGGAGCGTCGACAGTGGCAGGTCGCGCACGACACCGATCCACTCGTCCAGCCCGTACCGGGCGAGCGTGCCGGCGGCACCGCCCACGGCGACGAGGGCGAGCTCCCGGGTGCGGTCCATGGTCAGGAGAATAGGCGTCACGGCGACGGAGGGAGACGGGGTGAGTGGACGGCGCGAGGTTCTGGAGGCGGTGGCCGACCACGTCGCGCGCCTCGACCTGGGTCATCCTGTCCGTGTCGGCATCGACGGTGTGTGCGGGGCGGGCAAGACGACGTTCGCCCGCGAGCTCGCCTCGGTGGTTCGGGCCGTCGGTCGACCCGTGATCCACCTGGACTCCGACGGGTTCCACCACGTCCGCGACCGTCGGCGCCGCAACGCCGCCGATCCAGCCCGCGGCTACTACGAGGACGCCTACGACCTCGATGCCGTCGCAAGCCGTGTGCTGCGGCCTCTGGGACCCGGTGGCGACCGCAGGTACGCCGCTGCCGTGCACGATCTCGCGTCCGATCAGGTTCTCGACATTGACGACCTCGTCGCGGATCCGGATGCCGTGGTGCTCCTCGACATGACGTTCCTGCAGCGTGGGGCCCTGCGCGAGCTGTGGGACGAGGTCGTGTTCCTCGACGTCGACCACGTGGTGGCCACGGATCGCGGCGTCCGTCGCGATGCGTCGGCGCTCGGTGGGATCGAGGCCGCGCGCTCGGCGTGGGAGCGGCGGTACATGGCGGCGTGCCAGATCTACCTGGCGGAGGAGGACCCAGCGGCCAGGGCCTCCGTCGTCATCGAGCACTCCCACCCCCAGGACCCGGTGCTGAAACGTCTCGGCCCCGCGATCTGACCGGAACGGCTGTCAGATCGATCGGCTGCGGTCACACTGTCCCCATGCGGATCTTCGTGACGGGCGCGAGCGGCTTCATCGGACGACACCTGATCGAGCGGTTCGCCGCTGACGGCCACGAGACCCGGGGGGTCGACCTGGCCGCCGATCCGGCTCGAGGCGTCGTGGCTGGGAACGTCGGCGAGCCCGACGGGTGGCGGGACCAGCTCGAGGGCGTGGACGCCGTGATCCACACCGCCGCGATCGTGTCGAACTCCCCGACTCTCGAGCAGGCCTGGCAGGTCAACGTCATGGGCACCCGTCACGTCCTCGACGCCGCCGTCGCCGCGGGGGTCACGCGCTTCGTCCACGTGTCGTCGATCCGGGTGTTCTCGGACCTCGGCTTCCCCGACGGCGTGACCGAGGACCATCCCGTGCGCCCGGACGGCAATCCGTACGTCGACACCCGGATCGCGTCCGAGCAGGTCGTGCTCCAGGCGCACGCGGCCGGTCAGATCGACGTGACGATCGTCCGCCCCGGCGACGTCTACGGACCTGCCTCACGGCCGTGGACCGTGCTGCCCGTCGAGATGATCCGCAAGCGGCAGTTCTTCCTGCCGGCCCGCGGTCGCGGCATCCACAGCCCCGTCTACGTCGACGACCTCGTCGACGGCATCAGCCGCGCGACGATGCGGCACGAGGGGGTCGGACAGGTCGTCACCCTGGCGGGCGGCGTCGGCGTCACGACGGCGGAGTTCTTCGGTCACTACTACCGGATGCTCGGGCGTCGCCCCGTGCTGCTGCCGACGTCGCTCGCGCTCGCGATTGCCGGTGGCGCTGCCGTTCCGGCGCGTCTGGTCGACCCCGGCACCGAGATCAGCACGGTCGCGGTCCGGTACTTCTGCCGCACGGGGACCTACTCGATCGAGAAGGCCCGGCGACTCCTCGGGTACGAGCCGCAGGTCGACCTCGCGGCGGGCATGGTGCGGGTCGAGGCCTGGCTCAGGAGCGAGGGGCTCCTGTAGGAGTCGGCCTCAGCCCTCGATCGGGGCGGGCTCTGCTGGAGTGCGCGGCGTGGTGAGCCGGTGCGACAGCGCCAGGGCCAGGATCCCGCCGACGGCCCAGCCCAGCAGGACGAGCCACGGGCGGCTGTCGGCGCCGTCGCCGAACAGGGCCAGGCGTCCGGCGATCTCGGCGGCCGCTCCGTGCGGCATCCAGCTGCCGATCGCCTCGATGGGCGTGGGCAGGAGTAGCGGGTGTGGCGCACGGGCCAGGATCCAGGTCGGCAGCACGAACAGGGCTGCCACGACGCCGAGCCCCCAGACTCCGATCGAGCGCACTGCGACCGACGTGACCGTGGCGGCGATCGTGACGAGCAGGAACCCGAGCGCGAGCCAGGCTGGCGGCCAGCCAGGCAAGCCGGCCAGGAATGCGGCGGAGCCGAGCACCACGCCGTAGAGGAGGGCGTCGGTGCCGATCAGCTCCGCGACGTGGCGCGGCGGCCGGGAACGCCGCACGAACCTGCCACCCCACCGCCGGAGCAGCATCAGGGCCGCACCCGCGAGCAGTCCGGCGGCCACGATCCACCCCGGAAGGTGCTGGGGCACGTCGGCGGGGTGCACGTCTTGCACGGCGACCTCGCGGCCGAACGGGTCCAACGCGTTCCGCACAGCGGTGACGACCGCCTCGTTGACGCGAGAACCGTTCGCGCCCGCCAGGACGAGCGTGTCGGTCGGCGCCTCGAGGTCGACCGAGAGCGCCGCGACCAGGGTTCCGTCCTCGACCAACGCCCGCGCGCTCTCGAGTGAGGAGGCGACGACGACCTCGAGCGTGCCGTCTCCGCCTCCCTCGATCGCCTCGGCGACGGCGTTGGCGACGACGGGGTCCGCGACGAGCGCGATCGTCGCCCCGCGGGGATCGGTCGGCACCGGACGCAGCACGAGAGCGACGAGCACGAGCAGCGGCAGCACGACGGCCGCGACGACGACGGGGACCCGGGCGCGCGACATGCCGTCAGCCTAGGGTGGCGGGCACAGCCCGACCGAGGAGGAGCCCATGCCCGTTCCCGTCATCGCGGTCACCGGGTGCACCGGTGCCGTCGGCGGCTCCGTCGCCCAACTGCTGGCCGAGGCAGGTGCCTCCCAGCGCCTCCTGGCGCGCTCGCCCGAGCGAGCGCCGACGTTCGCGGGTGCCGAGATCCGCGCCTCGGAGTACGCGGATGCTGCGTCCTCCACCGCGGCGCTCGAGGGCGTCGACGTGCTCTTCATGGTCTCGGCGCACGAGACCGCCGACCGCGTCGACCAGCACCGGGCGTTCATCGATGCCGCGGCCAGCGCCGGCGTGCGGCACGTGGTCTACACGTCGTTCCACGCGGCCGGGCCCGAGGCCGTGTTCACCCTGGCGCGCGACCACGGCGCGACCGAGGAGCACCTCCGCGGCTCGGGCCTGGACTGGACGTTCCTGCGTGACTCCTTCTACCTCGACTTCGCCCCGCACCTCGTGGGCGAGGACGGTGTCATCCGTGGCCCCGCGGGGCAGGGTCGCTACGCCCCCGTGGCGCGGGCCGACGTCGCCCGGTGCGCCGCAGCGGTGCTGCAGGACCCCGCGGCCCACCGGGGCCGGACGTACGAGCTCACGGGGCGTGAGTCGCTCACGATGGCTGAGGTCGCGGCGACGATCGCCGGGGCCACGGGGTCGGAGGTGACCTTCCACGACGAGACGATCGAGGAGGCGTACGCGTCGCGTGCGTCGTACGGGGCTCCGGACTGGCAGGTCGACGCGTGGGTCTCGACCTACACCTCGATCGCGTCGGGGGAGCAGGACGTGGTCTCGGGCGACGTCCTCGACCTGACAGGCCGCGTGCCCAGGACTCTCGCGGAGCACCTCGCGGCCGAGGGACGTTAGACGAGCCGGGGCGACATCGTGCGTGCCGTGCCGAGCCACGTGGCGCAGAGCCGCTCGTCCTCGCCGTCGACCGCGTAGACGTCCGCCGCGCACGTCGTGAGCAGCCGGCCGGCGTCGATGACACGACCAACGGCGCGCAGACCTGTGCCTGAGGCCGGCGCGACGAGCTTGATCGTGCCGTCGATCGTCGCGGCCCAGGAGCCGGGTGGGAGCAGGGAGCCTGCTGCCGCGACCGCGGCGCAGTCGCCCGCGGCGAACACGGCGGCGGCCTGCAGCTGTCCCGGCCGGAACGTCATGGCCTCGGCGATCGGCGTGCGCAGCTCGACGTGACCCGGGCGCAGCTCGGTGAACCTCACCCCAAGCGTCTGCGCCATGGGCATGGCCAGGACGGCGTCGCGGATGTGCGTGAGGTCGGGGTCGATCGCTGGCGGTGCGGCGTCGTTCATGAGGCGTCCTTCGTCTTCGTGGGGCGGCGGGCGTCGAACCAGGCCACGTGCTCGACCACGCGGCGTCGTTGTTCGTGAAGGTCGGCGATCTGGGCGTCGATCTCGGTGAGGCGGTCCTGCAGGTGGTCGACGAGCTCGTCGATGCCGAGTCGCCCGGCGGCGTAGTCGGGCACGAGGCGAGCGATGCGGTCCAGCCCGAAGCCGAGGTCGCGCACCATCGCCACGGACGTCACGACCCTCACGGTGTCGGACTCGAAGCGACGGACCCCGTTCGGGTCGCGCCGGGCGCGCAGGAGCCCGGCCGACTCCCACCGACGGAGCCGGTGGACCGAGACGCCGGTGCGCTCGGACAGCTCGGACACCCGCATGGTGGCGACGCTAGCGACCCTCGCACCGTGCGAGGCAAGCCCCGACGTCCCCAGCCCCGCTGGTGGGTCAGTCGGCGAGGCGCTGCAGCGCGTCCTGGGCCTGGGCGAGGCGGTCTGCCTCGTCGACCTCCCACCAGTACGGCCCGCGTTCGCCGAGCCCGGTCTTGGCGAGCTGCACCCGGTCGCGTGCTGCGCGCAGGCCGACCTCGCCGTCAGCCGACTTCGCGTGCCTCACAGCGGCTCTGGCGCGCCCGAGATGGGACTTCAACGACTCGACGACATCGTCCGGCAGTGACGGATCCGTGCGTCGCCACCGTCGGCCGTCGATCACGAGCCAGCGGTCGTCCTCGTCGGTCATACCGGGGGAGTACCCGCGAACCGGGTCAGATCTCGTCGAGGATCTGAGGCATCAGGGGTCTGGACGCACGACGACCCGGACCGCAGTGGCCCGGGTCGGTCGGATGAGTACCCCCGGCAGGATTCGAACCTGCGCTTCCGCCTCCGGAGGGCGGCGCTCTATCCCCTGAGCTACGGGGGCCCGGGGTCCGGCAGCGTGCACCGGACCGTCCGTTTCCGCGCCGAGCCTACCGGACCGCGGATACCGTGAGGCAGATGGAGGAGCTCGCGGGTGTCGGGACGGGCCGGCGTGTGTTGGTCGTCGACGACACGGCCTCGATCCGGTTCCTGATCCGCATGAACCTCGAGCTCGCGGGCTTCGAGGTCGACGAGGCGGTCGACGGCATCGACGCCCTCGAGGTCCTGCGCGCAGGCGAGACCCTGCCGGACTCCGTGACGATCGACGTCATGATGCCGCGCATGGACGGCATCGCCGCGA
>JAHEXN010000325.1 GCA_023252095.1 Actinomycetes bacterium
TCAAGGGGCCGAGGTTCGTCCCTCGCTCGTCCTGGTCAACTCGGTGGTGGCCGCACCCGAGGAACGCGACGCCCTGGCCTGCGTCGAGACGGCGTGCTCCTTCTTCGCCGCCGTGGCGGCCTCGCTGTCGCCCGGTGAGCTCGGTGACGACCTCGTCGTCGACGGCGAGCGCCTGGACGCCCTCCGCGAGGTGCGCGGCGCGGTCGAGCAGATCCTGCTCGACCGGCCCCGAGCCTCCTCGCTCGCGGTCGTGAACCGGTACGAGACGGAATCCGCGCCGTCGTGGGGGCTCGACCTCGACGCGCGGGGCGAGCTCCACGTGCGACGGCGCCTGTGGGGGCCGGGGGTCGAGTCCTGGCTGGGCGTCGTCGCCGCCGACTGCATCGACCTCGTCCGGCACGGCGGCCGCGAACGGATCACGACCTGCGCGACGCCCGAGTGCCGGATCGTCCTGCTGCCGGAGCACCACCGCCAGCGGTACTGCTCCGGTGCGTGCGCGCACCGAGCCCGTCAGGCGAGGTACCAGCGGGCCCGTGCGGGCGCCTCGCGCCAAGACTGACGCATGAATTGAGAATGACCGTCAGCACCTCAGGGGTGTCGGTGATGGAGGTCACGGCGTCGATGCGGCAGGATCGTCCCCATGTCACCAGCACGCACGCGCTCGACGCAGCAGGCCGACGTCATCGTGGTCGGAGCGGGGCTCGCCGGCCTCGTGGCCGCGGCCGAGCTCGTGGAGGCCGGACGCCGCGTCGTCCTGGTCGACCAGGAGGGTGAGCAGGGCATCGGGGGGCAGGCGTTCTGGTCGTTCGGGGGCCTGTTCCTGGTCGACTCCCCGCAGCAACGGCGCCTCGGCATCAAGGACTCGGTCGAGCTCGCGTGGCAGGACTGGCAGGGCAGCGCCCAGTTCGACCGCGACGAGGACCTCTGGCCCCGGCGGTGGGCCGAGGCCTACGTCCACTTCGCGGCGGGCGAGAAGCAGTCCTGGCTCCGCGAGAAGGGGCACAACGTGTTTCCGGTCGTCGGGTGGGCGGAGCGCGGCGGCGCCTTGGCCAGCGGCCACGGCAACTCCGTGCCGCGCTTCCACATCACGTGGGGGACCGGGCCGGGCATCGTCGAGCCGTTCGAGAAGATCGTGCGCGCCGGACACGAGCGCGGACTCGTGGACTTCGCGTTCCGGCACCGGGTCGACGACCTCGTCGTGACCGACGGCGTCGTCACGGGCGTGCGGGGATCGGTGCTCGCGCCGACGAGCCTGCCGCGCGCCGAGCCGACGTCCCGCGACGTCGTGGGGGAGTTCGAGATGAGCGCGCAGGCGGTCGTCGTCACGACGGGCGGCATCGGCGGCAACCACGACCTCGTGCGGGAGCGCTGGCCGGAGCGGCTCGGTTCCCCGCCGGCTCACATGATCTCGGGCGTCCCGGCACACGTCGACGGCCGCATGCTGGGCATCGCCGAGACCGCGGGTGCCAGCAGCATCAACGGCGACCGGATGTGGCACTACGTCGAGGGCATCACGAACTTCGACCCGATCTGGCCCCGGCACGGCATCCGCATCCTGCCGGGCCCGTCGTCGATGTGGTTCGACGGCGGAGGGCAGCGCCTGCCCGTCCCGGGGCTGCCGGGCTTCGACACGCTCGGCACGCTCAAGCTGTTGCGTCAGACGGGGCACGACCACTCCTGGTTCGTCCTCACGCAGGCGATCATCGAGAAGGAGTTCGCCCTCTCGGGCCAGGAGCAGAACCCCGACCTGACCGGGCGGAGCGTCAAGGAGCTGTTGCGCCAACGCCTCGCGAAGGGTGCCACGGGGCCGGTCGAGGCGTTCAAGAGCCACGGCGAGGACTTCGTCGTGGCCGACACGCTCGAGGAGCTCGTCGCGGGCATGAACCGCGTGACGGGGTCGGAGCTGATCGACGCGGCCCACCTGCGCGGCCAGATCGAGGCGCGGGACCGCGAGCTCGACAACGACTACAGCAAGGACCTGCAGGTCGTGGCGATGCGCCAGGCGCGGTCCTACATCGGCGACAAGCTGATCCGCGTGGCCAAGCCGCACAAGATCCTGGACCCCTCCAAGGGCCCGCTCATCGCGGTGCGGCTCCACGTGCTGACCCGCAAGTCGCTCGGCGGTCTGGAGACGAACCTGCAGTCGCAGGTGCTGCGTCCCGACGGCGAGGTCTTCGAGGGCCTGTACGCCGCAGGCGAGGTCGCCGGGTTCGGCGGAGGCGGCGTGCACGGGTACAACTCGCTCGAGGGCACGTTCCTCGGCGGGTGCCTGTTCTCCGGCCGCGCCGCGGGGCGGGACCTCGCGGCGCGGCTCGGATAGGTCCGGTCTCAGGCCTGGTCGCCCGCCAGGATCCGGTAGAGACCGCGGCGCGTCTCCTCGAGCAGGGCCGCGGCCTGGCGTCGCTGCTCGGGCGTGCCGTCGGACGTGACCTGACGGAACGCGCCCATGAGCGACCGCACGGCGTGCCCGAGCTCGTGCACGCCCTCGCTGCCGGCCTTGGCCGTGGCCCACGGGGTGCCGAGGTCCTCGGTGTGCTCCGCGACGTACGTGCGTCCGGTCTCCGTGAGGGAGGCGGTCTTGCGGCCGTCGACGCGGTCGAACTCGACGAGTCCCTCGTCCTCGAGCTGCTGCAGGACGGGGTAGACCGAGCCGGGGCTCGGCGACCACATCCCGTCGCTGCGCTCCTTGATCTCCTGGATCAGGTCGTAGCCGTGGCGGGGCTGCTCGGCGAGCAGCAGGAGCGCCGCGGCCCGGACGTCGCCGCCGCGACGGCGACGCCGCCCGCGGCCGCCGCCCCGGCCGAGGTCGCGGAACT
>JAHEXN010000103.1:0-535 GCA_023252095.1 Actinomycetes bacterium
CCACCCGATGCCGTTCCCGGGCCTCAACATCGACAACCTGCCGTTCTTCGCGGTCATCGCCGCGACCGCCACGGGGCAGACGATGCTGCACGACTGGGTCTACGAGAACCGGGCCATCTACCTGACCGAGCTCAACAAGCTCGGCGCCAAGGTCACACTGATGGATCCGCACCGCGTTCTCGTGGAGGGCCCCACCCACTGGAGCGGCGCCGAGATGGTGTGCCCGCCAGCCCTGCGCCCTGCCGTCGTGATCCTCCTGGCGATGCTCGCCGCGAAGGGCACGTCGGTGCTGCGCAACGTCTACGTCATCAACCGTGGCTACGAGGACCTCGCTGAGCGGCTCAACGCCCTCGGCGCGCGGATCGAGACCTTCCGGGACATCTGACCCGGCGACGCCCTAGCGTGGGGGCGTGACCATGGCGATCGCCCATCGCGGCGGAAGTCTCACGGCGACCAACGTGGGCATCGAGAACTCCCTCGAGGCCTTCGCACACGCGGCGTCCCTGGGCTACCGGCACCTCGAGACCGACGTCGT
>JAHEXN010000103.1:545-6076 GCA_023252095.1 Actinomycetes bacterium
TACGTGTGCGACGACGTCAAGCTGCACCGCCTGACCGGGCAGCGGCTGCGCGTCGGCGACCTCGACTCCGCGCAGGTCGACGAGCTCCGGCTCGACGGGCGCGCCCGCATCCCCCGCCTCGACGAGCTGCTGCGGGCCCACCCGGAGGCGTGGTTCAGCATCGACGTGAAGTCGCGGGACGCCGTGGAGGAGACCTGCCGGGTCGTGGAGTCCGAGGGCGCTGTCGACCGGGTCTGCCTCGGCAGCTTCGACCACCGCAGGACCCTCGCGATCCGGGAGCGCCTGCCGCAGGTCGAGACCGCCGCCTCTCGCCGTGAGGTCGTGGAGGCGCTCTTGGTGCCCCCGGCGCGCCGACGCCCCGCCTACCGCTGGCTGAGCGTGCCTGCCACCCGCAAGGGCTTCCGCGTGGTCACCCGACGATTCGTCGACGCGGCCCACGCGACGGGCGTCGGTGTCCTCGTGTGGACGATCGACGAGCCGGCCGAGATCGAACGGCTCGTCGATCTGGGCGTCGACGGGATCTTCACCGACCGCACCGACACGCTGCGTGACGTCCTCGTCGCGCTCGGGATCTGGGAGAGCTGATGACCGAGCACGCGACCGACGCCGTGGCGACCGCGACGACCCGCCGACAGGTCATCGCCTGGAGCTTCTGGGACTGGGGGTCGGCCGCGTTCAACGCCGTCATCATCACGTTCGTGTTCTCGGTCTACCTCGTCGACGGCGTCGGTGACGACCTCGAGGGGCCGATCTCGGCGGCGACGTGGCTCGCGTGGTCGGTCGCGGCCGGATCGGTCGTGATCGCGGTGCTCGCGCCGGTCACGGGTCGCCGGTCCGACGCCGGCGGTGGGCGCCGACGTTCGTTGGGGTTCCTGACCGCGGGCGTCGTGGTCGCCACGGCGCTGATGTTCTTCGTGCGCGAGGACGCCTCGTACCTGTGGCTCGGACTGCTGCTCCTCGTGGTCGGCGAGATCCTGTTCGAGCTGTCGCAGGTGCCTTACTTCGCGATGCTGCGGCAGGTCTCGACCCCCGCCAACGTCGGCCGAGTCTCGGCGATCGGCTGGGCGTTCGGCTACCTCGGTGGCATCGTCCTGCTCCTGATCTGCTTCTTCGGCCTGATCACGGGTGACGGCGGACTCCTGGGAGTCTCGACCGACGACGGCCTCAACATCCGCCTCGTGGCGATCCTCGCCGCGGTGTGGTTCGCGGTGTTCGCGGTGCCTGTCCTGCTGGTCGTGCCGGAGCTCCCGGCGTCCGCCAGCCCCGCGGAGAAGGTGGGGATCCTCCAGTCGTACCGCGACGTCGGCCGGGACGTCGCCCGCATGTGGCAGGAGGACCGCGTGGTCCTGCAGTACCTCGTCGCCAGCGCGATCTTCCGCGACGGATTGGCAGGGGTCTTCGCGTTCGGCGCGGTCCTCGCCGTCTCCGTCTACGGATTCACCGACGAGAGCGTCATCATCTTCGGCATCGTCGCGAACGTTGTGTCGGCCGTGGGAGCTCTCGTGGCCGGACGACTCGACGACGTCCGCGGCCCGCGTGCCGTGATCGTGGTCTCGTTGAGCTCGATGCTCGTCGCGGGCCTCGTGCTCCTCGTGGTCGACGGCACCACGATGTTCTGGGTCTTCGGCCTGATGCTGTGCCTGTTCGTCGGACCCGCCCAGTCCGCGGCGCGCACGTACCTGGTCCGGCTCACGCCGCCCGGCCTGGAGGGCCAGAACTTCGGCTTCTACGCCATGACGGGGCGTGCCGCCTCGTTCCTGTCCCCCGCCCTGTTCGGCCTGTGTGCGTTCCTCGGGGGCGACGACCGGTGGGGCATCCTCGGCATCATGCTCGTGCTGGGCGCGGGCCTCCTGGCGCTGCTCGCGGTGCCGTCCGACGTGCGGGACCGCGCGACCTCGGGCTGAATGGGGGCACGGCACGGGCTCACGGTTCGCTGCTCAGGGGAATCTCACAGTCCTGCCGTACGTTGACGCAGAGACGACACGAGAGGAGTCCGATCATGGCTGAACGTGCCTTGCGCGGTGCGCGACTGGGTGCCCAGAGCTTCGAGGACGAGCGCGGTGTCGAGATGGCGCCGCGGCAGGAGGTCGCGTACGTCCTGCCCGACGGCCGCACCTTCACCGTCACGATGTCCGAGGAGGCCGAGGTACCCCTGCAGTGGGAGGACCCGAAGTCCGGCATCGTGGGGCGACTCGTCGACGGCGCCGAGCCCGAGGCGAAGGACGAGAAGCACGTCCGCACCCACTGGGACATGCTGCTCGAGCGTCGCTCGGTCGACGAGCTCGAGGAGATTCTCACCGAGCGCATCGAGCTGCTGCGGGCCGGCGAGATCGGTCCGCCGCACCTGCACCGCCGCACCAAGAAGGCGGCGGCGCGCCGCTGAGCTCAGGAGCGTCGGGTCAGTGCGGTCCTGAACCGCGCGGCCCGGCGCTCGAGCCCCCACAGCGTGACCTTCCACAGCGCCTCGCGCACGATCGACCCGCTCATCTTCGAGTGGCCCTGCGTGCGCTCCACGAACGTGATGGGGACCTCCGCCACTGACATCCCGGCGTCGAGGACCCGCCGCACGAGGTCGACCTGGAAGCAGTAGCCCTGCGACGACACGTCGTCGAGGGGCAGCCGCTCCAGGGTTGTGCGTCGGAAGGCGCGGAACCCGCCCGTGAGGTCCGCCACCTCGACGTCGAGGGCCTTCTGCGCGTACCAGGTGCCGCCGCGCGAGATGAGCTTGCGGTACCACGGCCAGTTGACGACGCCGCCGCCCGGGACCCAGCGCGACCCGAGCACGAGATCCGGTCCTCCATCGGCGTCCTGCCCGGCGACGCGGGCCAGCAGCACCGGCAGGTCCTGGGGTCGGTGTGAGCCGTCGGCATCCATCTCCACGACGACGTCGTAGTCCCGCGCCAGGGCCCAGGCGAATCCGGCGCGGTAGGCCACCCCGAGGCCCTGCTTGCCCGGCCGGTGCAGAACGTGCACGCGCTCGTCGCGGCGTGCCAGACGGTCGGCGATGAGCCCGGTGCCGTCGGGGGACGCGTCGTCGACGACGAGCACGTCGACCGCGGGGGCGTGGACGGCCAGACCGTCGAGGAGGCGGGGCAACGACTCAGCCTCGTCGTAGGTCGGCACGACGACCAGCGTGCTCACGTCGCCGCGACCTCCCGTCGTCTCGTCGTCACCGCGAGACCCCATCCCACCACACCGAGGGCCAGCAGGATCAGCTCGAGGGGGCGCGCCAGGTGGGCCGACGGCGTGGTGCCGTCGGCCAGCGGCACCTCGGTCTCGATCGTGGCGGGCTGCCGCAGCGGTGCGCGGGCGATGACGTCGCCATCGGCGTCGATGACCCCGGAGATGCCGTTCGTGGAGGGGACGAGGACCCAGCGCCCCGTCTCGATCGCCCGGAGCCGGGAGATCGACCACTGCTGGGCCGGCTGAGACGTCCCCGTGAAGGCGGCGTTGCTGGTCTGGACCACGAGGACCTGCGCGTCGTCGGCGATGGCCTGGTCGACGACGCCGTCGTAGGCGATGTCGTAGCAGATCGTGTCGCCGAGCCGGACACCGTTGATCGTCAGGGCGCCCGGCTCGTCGCCCGGCACCATGTCGCGGGGGATGTCCCGGTCGATCCGCGGCACCAGGCTGCCGAGGCTGTCGCGGAACGGCACGTACTCCCCGTAGGGCACGGGCTTGCGCTTGACGTACTTCTCCCCCGGCCCGTCGGCGGTCCAGACCAGGCCCGCGTTCTCGACGGTGTCGCTCGTGGGTCCGTCGAGCAGCCCCCCGACCAGGATCGGGACGCCGAGGTCCTCCACCAGGGCGTCGAGCTGGGCGCTTTCGTCCGGCCGGTTGCGCGGGTCGGTGTCGGTCGAGTTCTCGGGCCACAGCACGACGTCGGGCGCCTCGGTGCTGCCGTCCTCGACCCGCTCGACGAGGCGACGGGTCTCGTCGGCGTGCAGCTGGAAGATCGCACCGGGCGGCCACTGGAGGAACTCCCCCGGCGTGTCGCCCTGGATCAGCGCGAATCGCGCGGTGCTCGTCTCCGACCCGCCGGAGAGACCCACGGGCAGGAGGGCGCCGAGGAGGAGCGCGCCGACGAAGGCCGTCAGCGCGACGGCGCGGTGGCGCGCCGCGCGGTCGACGAGCAGCAGGAGCGCCGCGGCCAGGCACGCCATCAGGAACGACGTCGTCGGCAGGCCGACGAGGCGTACCCACGACTCGAGCGGCGTGTCGAGCGCGGTGTGCACGAGACGCCCCCACGGGAACCCGGTGAAGGGGAACGATCCGCGGACCTGCTCGCCGAGCAGCCAGACGGCTGGCATCAGGACGGGCCAGGCGGCCAGGCGGGCGACGGACCTGAGCGGGAGGGCCACGAGGCCGAGCACGAGGGCCTCGGCGATCACCAGGCCCACGTAGGCGCCGTCGCTCACGGCACGCATCCACCAGATCAGCGGGCCGAAGAACGCCAGGCCCCACAGCGCGCCCAGCGCGAACACGCCGATGCCGCGCAGGTCAGGAAGGGCACGCAGCACGCCGAAGAGGATCGTGAGGCCGATCAGAATTGCGTAGGGCACGGCCAGTGGCTCGAACGCGAACGACGAGAGGATCCCGGAGAGGACGACGAGAGGCGCAGCGAGCCGGAGCGTCACGGGGGTGCCGGTCAGTCCAGCACGACGAGCTGGCGCTCGGTGTCGTTGAGGACCTCGAGGCCGTCGGCGGTGCAGACGGCGATGTCCTCGATGCGGGCCCCGAACTGGCCCGGGTGGTAGATGCCGGGCTCGATCGAGAACGCCATGCCGGGCTCGAGCACGCGGTCGTTGCCCTCGACGATGTAGGGCTCCTCGTGCGTCTGCGTGCCGATGCCGTGGCCCGTGCGGTGGATGAAGAGCTCGCCGTAGCCGGCCGCTGTGATCACGTCGCGTCCGACCCGGTCGATCGACTCGGCCGTGACGCCGGGCCGTGCGTAGGCACGCTGGGCCGCCTGGGCCTCGTGCAGCACGGTGTACGCCTCGGCGTAGCGGGTCGGGACCGAGCCGCCGGCCAGGTAGTTGCGGGTGCAGTCGGAGCAGTAGCCGGCGGGGGTCGTGCCGCCGATGTCGACCACGACGGGATCGCCCACCTCGATGACGCGGTCGGAGACCTCGTGGTGCGGCGACGCGCCGTTCGGACCGCTGCCGACGATCACGAAGTCGACGGTCTCGTGACCCTCGTCGATGATGGCCCGCGCGATGTCGTGGCCGACCTCCCGCTCGGTGCGACCGGGCCGGAGCCACTCGGCCATGCGGGAGTGGACGCGGTCGATCGCGGCCCCGGCGTCGCGAAGGGCGTCGATCTCGGCGGGATCCTTGCGCATGCGCAGCTCGGTCAGCACCGGTCCGGCGAGGACCTGCTCGACGGTCGGCAGCGTGTCGCGCAGCGCGAGCACGCGGGAGGCCCACATCTCGTCGTCGAGCGCCAGGCGGCCGACGTCGCCCAGGCGTGCCGCGAGGATCGCGAACGGGTCGTCGGTCTCGTTCCAGCCGACGATCTCGAGCTCCACACCT
>JAHEXN010000103.1:6086-10119 GCA_023252095.1 Actinomycetes bacterium
GCCTCGGCTGCGGCCACCTCCAGATTGGTGGCGACCAGGAAGGGTGTCCCGGCGACGGGGACGACGAGGCACGTGAGGCGCTCGAGCGGCTTGGCCGCGTATCCCGTGAGGTAGCGCAGATCCGCTCCGGGCGTCACGAGCAGGGCATCGATGCCGGCTGCCGCGGCAAGGTCTCGGGCACGGTCCAGTCGCTGCATGCACCGAGCCTACCGAGCCACCTGACGCCCTTGGGGACGGCTACGGCTGCAGCAGCGAGAGGTTCACGAGGTTCGGGGCGGCGAGGTTGACGTCCACGCTCAGCAGCTGTCCACCGGACAGGACCCCGACGTTGACGACGGCCGGCTTCGATGCGGGAGGTGCAGGTGTGGTGGGCGTGGTGGGTGCCGTCGGGCCCGGAGTCGTGGGCGGCGTGGGCGGCGTGACCGGAGGACTGGTCGGCGGCGTGGTGGGCGTCACCGGGACGGGAGACGTCGGGGTCGTGGAGGCCGGCGCTGACGGGACCCGAGGAGAGGTCCCAGCCGCGGTCGCTGCCGCGGGCCCCGCGGGACCGGACGAGGTCAGGACGACGTCCTGCGACACGAGCGCGAGATCGGAGGCGCCGTCGGCGGTCTGGGT
Source organism: Actinomycetes bacterium (assembly GCA_023252095.1). GTDB lineage: Bacteria > Actinomycetota > Actinomycetes > Propionibacteriales > Nocardioidaceae > Aeromicrobium. Next base: position 6,702 of record JAHEXN010000103.1, read on the forward strand.
GGGGGCCTCGCCGACCTCTGGACCGTTCGCAGCCTCGGGAGAGGGCCAGGAGCCCGAACGGGCGGAGTCCCCCGGTGCGTCGGCGGACGGTGCGTCGGCGGACGGTGCGTCGGCGGACGTGAGCGCCCCCTCGTCGAACCCCTGGGACACGACGACCACCAGTGCAGTCACGAGCAGCGCTGCGACGGCACCGGTCGCCAGCTGCCGGAGCCGGTCGAGTGCGTGGATCACGGGGCGTCCTCTCGTCCGCCGGGGCGGACTGCCCTGGCGAAGCGAACAACGCGGCAGACCGGGATCCGTCACGGGCGTCCGGACCCTAGGATCGGCCCATGGCTGGACGTCTGCTGCTCCTCGACACCGCGAGCCTCTACTACCGCGCGTTCTTCGGGATCCCCGACTCCTTGAAGGCGCCGGACGGCACAGTCGTCAACGCCCTGCGCGGGATGATCGACTTCACGGCGACCCTGATCGCTCGCGACGAGGCCCCTGCGGCGGTCGTGGCGTGCTGGGACGACGACTGGCGTCCGCAGTGGCGCGTCGACCTGGTGCCGAGCTACAAGACGCAACGACTGGCCGACGGAAGTGCGGACTCGGAGGAGACGCCTGACGCCCTGGCGCCCCAGGTTCCCCTCATCGCGGAGGCGCTCACCCTCGCCGGCATTCCGGTCATCGGGGCGCCCGAGGCCGAGGCCGACGACGTGATCGGCACGCTCGCGCAGCGGTGGGACGGCCCCGTCGACGTCGTGACCGGCGACCGTGACCTGTTCCAGCTCGTCGACGACGCCCGCGACGTGCGAGTCCTGTACACGGCTCGTGGCGTGGCCAAGCTCGACGCGGTCGACGCCGCCTGGATCCGCAGCAAGTACGGCATCGAGCCGCAGGCCTACGTCGACTTCGCGGTCATGCGCGGTGACGCCTCCGACGGGCTGCCCGGAGTCGCCGGGATCGGCGAGAAGACGGCCGCGACGCTCGTCAACGAGTTCGGTGACCTCGACGCCATCCTGACCGCAGCGCTGGACGACAGCTCGACGATCAAGCCCCGGCCGCGGGCGTCGCTGCTCGACTCCCGCGACTACATCGACGCGGCCCGCATTGTCGTGGCCGTGCGCCAGGACCTCGCCGTCGAGGTCCCGTCCGCGCTGCCGGCCGCCGACCCCGGGGGCCTGCGCGCGTTCGGCGAGCGGTGGGGCGTGAGCAGCCCGGTCGAGCGTCTGCTCGCTCAGCTGTAGCTGATGACGCCGCGGCGCAGGCAGTCCAGCGCCCGGCGTGCGTTGGTGCGCAGGGCCGAGTCGTCACCCGCCGCGACCGCGATCTGGGCGAGCGCGTCGATGAGCTGCTTGACCGAGCGCACGAAGTCGCCGGCGGCGAGTCCGGTGACGCTGAGCACCTCGTGCAGCGGCGCACCGTCGGCCCACATCCCGACGCCCTCCGCGAAGGCGAAGTCGGGATCACGGAGGAACCGCACGCGGTGTCGACGTTCGAGGGCCGCCAGGTCGAGGTGCACCTGCCCCATCTCTGCCGCGACGTCGCGCGAGCGCTGCGTCACGAACTGCGGAGGCGGTGCGTCGTCGACGTTGCGTGAGGTGTACGTCAGTCCGCTCGCCACGGCGGCGAGCTCCGGGGGCGTCAGGCCGTTCCAGATGCCTTGGTTGAGGCACTCGCTGATCAGCAGGTCGAGCTCGCCGTAGATCCGTTGGAGACGGCGCCCGGTGTCGGTGATCGTGTCGCCCTCGAGGTATCCGAGCTCGTCGAGGACCTCGCAGACCCGGTCGAACTCGCGGGCCACCGTGTTGGTGCGCTGCTCGATCGTGCGGCGGCGCTGCAGCGTCTCCTTCTCGAGGCGCTGGTACCGCTCGGCCCACCGGGCGTGCGACTCACGGTCGGGGCACTGGTGGCACGGGTGCGCCTTGATCAGGCGGCGTAGCTCGGTGATGCGCGGGTCCTCGTCCGTCGGCCCCGTGCCGCCGGTGTGCAGGGAACGGCCTTGCCGCTCGACGGCGTCCCGGCGCAGGGGCGCGCGGCTCCGCAACGTCGTGGCGAGCTCACGGCGGGACTGCGGACTGCGGGGGTTGAAGTTCTTGGGGACCCGCATCTGCCCGAGTGGCTCGACCGGACCGCTGAAGTCGACGGCCGCCAGGCGCCTCGCGTGACGTCCCTCGGTGAGCACGAACGGCCGCGGGCCCTCGCGGTCGGCGGCGTGACCCGGGTCCAGCACGACGGCCGAGCCGGCCCACTTGCCGCGCGGGATCTCGATGATGTCGCCCCGCTTCAGGGCGAGCAACGACGACGCGACTCCCTCGCGCGCCCGAGCCTTGCGAGCGCGGGAGCCCTCGCTCTCGATGTCACCGATCTGGCGTCGCAGGTCGGCGTACTCCATGAAGTCGCCGAGGTGGCACGTGGCGCCCTCGACGTACCCTTCCAGGGCCTCGTCGGCCTTGTGGATCTGCCGGGCGAGCCCGACGACGCCACGATCGGCCTGGAACTGCGCGAACGACTGCTCCAGCAGGTCGCGTGCCGTCTTGCGGCCCACCTGGGCCACGAGGTTGACCGCCATGTTGTACGAGGGACGGAACGAGGAGTTGAGCGGGTAGGTGCGTCGTGAGGCGAGCCCGGCGACCTGCCTCGGGTCGAACCCCGCCTGCCACAGGACGACCGCATGACCCTCGACGTCGATGCCGCGGCGCCCCGCGCGGCCCGTGAGCTGGGTGTACTCCCCCGCCGTCACGTCGACGTGCGCCTCGCCGTTCCACTTGCTGAGCTTCTCGATCACGACCGATCGCGCCGGCATGTTGATGCCGAGCGCCAGCGTCTCGGTCGCGAAGACGACCCGGACCAGGCCCAGGCTGAAGAGGTGCTCGACGCACTCCTTGAACGTCGGCAGCATGCCGGCGTGGTGGGCGGCGATGCCGCGTCCGAGGGCCTCACGGAACTCGTGGAAGCCGAGGACGTGCAGGTCCTCGTCGGGCAGGTGGGCGCACGCCTCGTCGACATAGTTCTCGATCTCGGTGCGCTCCTCGGGGGTCGTCAGCATGACCCGGGCGTCGAGGAGCTGCTGCACGGCCGCGGCGCAGCCGGCGCGGCTGAAGATGAAGTCGATCGCCGGGAGCAGACCCTCCTGCTCCAGCTTCATGACGATGTCGAGGCGCGACGGCGTGGTGTGGCGCGTGCGGGGACGGTGACCACCCTTCTTGGGACGCCCCTTCTGCATGCGGCTCAGCTGCCAGTCGTCGCGAGCGAACCGCTCGAGCTGCCGGTTGACGACCGGGCCGCCCTCGGGGCTGGCGGCGCCCTCCTCGAAGAGGCCGAACATCTTGCGGCCGACGAGCACGTGCTGGTGGAGCGGGACGGGGCGGCGCTCCTCGACGATCGTGACGGTGTCGCCGCGCACCTCGGTGAGCCACTCGCCGAACTCCTCGGC